>CALWTV010000039.1 GCA_944384555.1 uncultured Clostridia bacterium
ACATCGTATATATCCATAAAATCACTTTAAAGTTTTATAAATGTACTATTTCCATTTAAAATATACTGATTTCGAGCAATATTTACAAAAAGTCATTTACATTCATTTTTTTAAGATGTATAATCAATGCATATTGTATTTTTTACGGAGGCATAAATTTTGTTTGTACATCTTATAAATAAGAAATCCGAGGAAGGTAAAACTGAAAATCTCGCGTACATTCTCTCTGTATTCGCAGTATTAATTCTATTTTTTATAAAATCATTCTACTTATACAGAGAAATTGAAATCGGCAAATTTTCGGCGGTATTCGGGGTAGCTACTGTATTTATAACAGGTGCTGTTTTTGCACTTATATATCACTTCTCGCGCAAGGCTGCCATTATTTTTTTATTTACTATCTATTCGCTTATAAGCCTTTTCATGTGTATTGACTTATCGTATTACAGTTACGCAAGACATCTTCCGAGCTGTTCTCAAATTCCGATGCTCACAATGATAGGCGGAATTTCCAATACCGTAAACGCAATTGTTACAATGCGTCAGATGTGGCTTGTAGTAGACTTGCCGATATGGTTTATTTTTGCGGCGGTAATCAAAAATAAATTTAATTATTTATATTCAATAAAAATAAATTTAAGCACATTTAAGCGTATAATCTGCGCGGTAGTTGCGCTCTCTTTTATTATTATTGCAGTGGTATGTTTTGTACCGTCATTCGCGTTCAGATATTTGAAAAATGAAATTATTACATACCATGTTCTGGATATAGCAGACAATTTATTCGGTTCATTTGCCGTAGATGAAGTTGATTCAGAAACATATGCCATGGCGTATCCTGAGGAAGAAGAACATGATGAGCTTTGGGGGGTTGCACAGGGCAGAAACGTTATTGTAATTCAAATTGAGGCAATGCAGGCTTTTGTGATAAACCGTGAATATAACGGTCAGGTAATCACACCATTTTTAAATTCACTGCTTGAAGACGATACAATATATTTTGACAATTATTATTATCAAATAGGCGGAGGCAACACGTCAGACGCGGAATTTGCCGTGAACAACTCACTGTTCGCACCTGAAAACGAGTCCGCGTATATGCGCTATACTGATAACAAATATTATGGACTTCCCTATTTGCTCAAAGATAACGGATATACCGGCGCATATGCTTTCCACGGCTATGAACGTGAATTCTGGAACCGTGACAAGGCTTACCCCAATCAGGGGTTTGACCACTATTATTCAGGCGAACAATTTGACCAAGTCGATATAATCGAAATGGGAATCTCAGACCGTGAATTTTTCATGCAGTCTGTTGATATAATGAAGACCTTTGAAGAGCCGTTCTATTCGTTTATGATAACGCTCTCATCGCACTATCCTTATAACATCCCAATCGGATACAGATATATTGAGCTGCTTCCTGAACACGAAGGAACATTATTCGGACTATATATAGAAGCTATGCGCTATGTTGATAAGGCACTGGAAACCTTATTCATTGAATTAAAAGAATCCGGACTTTATGAAAATTCAATAGTGGTTATGTACGGAGACCATATGGGACTTCCGAATTATGACTGGCAGTCAAAGCAGTTTATGAGCGAATTTCTCGGTCATGAGTATTACGAAAACGATGTGTTTAAAGTTCCGCTTATAATTCACGCACCGAACGCGGTTGAATCTCAAACTGTATCTGTAACCGGCGGGCATGTTGACGTACTTCCTACACTTCTTCATCTTCTCGGAATAGAGAATGATAAAAGTGTTATGTTCGGACAGGACTTATTTACAGCAGAAGAAGGATTTGTATGTCAACAAGCACATATGGCGCGCGGAAGCTTTATCGATGATGAGATTGTTTACGTTATGGCGCAGAATCAAATTGATTTAAACAGCGATGTTTACAAAAAATCTGACGGCAGCCGTGTAGACCCATCTAAATATTATTATAAATCTGAACTGGCAAAGAAAAGAATAGAGGACTGCATGTATATTCTTGAAAATGACTTAGTAGTATTTGAGGAAACCGATGAACAACAGGAAACTTCATCAGAAGATTAATTGCTATAAAAATATAAGAAGATGACTGTTTTTTCTATTGTATATGCATAAATTATGTGGTAATATTGTCTTAGCTTAAAATGGCGTTTGGCTGAAACAGCTTTACTATAAAATGCAGATACGGAGGAACTGCTTTATGAAAAACACAATTCTTTTTTATGACAGTCCCGCAAAGGAATGGACTGACGCACTCGCACTTGGTAACGGACGACTTGGCGCGATGGTATATGGTGAAATCGCAAAAGAGCGGATTCAATTAAATGAAGAAACGCTTTGGAGCGGATATTTTGACGAAGACGCACCTAATCCCGAATGCGCAAAAATGATGGACGAAATGAGACGCCTGATTTTTGAGGGCAAAAACGCAGAGGCGGAAAAACTTGCGTCACAGTATATGATTTGCCGCGGCGACGGAAGCGGATACGGTCACGGATATGGTCACGCTTACGGAAGCTTTGAAACTGCCGGTGAATTGTTTATTGATATGCACGATAACGATATTTCAGTTACCGATTACCGCCGTGAGCTTGATATTTTACATGGAACAGCAAAAGTTACTTATAAAATTGGCAATACGGAATACATACGCACAATTTTCTGTTCCCCTGACGCTAACGTTACCGTGATAAAGCTCGAGTCTTATATAACTGAAAACGGTGAAAAGAAACCTAACAAAATCAGCACATCTCTTGAATTTACACGTGAAGATTCTGAAATTTCATCTGGCGGTTCGTCAATCGTATGCTCCGGCAGATTCAGCGGCGGAAAAGGTATTTCATATGCCACAGTAATTGATACAGACACCGACGGCGGCAATATTGAATGTAACAACGGTAAGATAAAAATTACTAATGCCGATTCAGTTAAGGTATATATAAACACTGCGACATCTTATAAATATACCACTGACCCGCTTTACCGTGCGCGCGCAATTATTTCAGACGCAAAAAAATCCGGCTTTGACAGACTTTCCGCAGATACCGCCGCATTTTTCGAAAATATGCTCGGACGCTGCGATATCGATTTAAACGCCGATGATTCAAAAAATAATATTCCCACTGACAAAAGGCTTGAAGCAGTTAAAAATGGTGAGCGTGATGATGCGCTTGTGGAATTATACTGGCAATTCGGTCGATATCTGCTCATTTCATCATCATATAACTGCGTACTTCCCGCAAATCTTCAGGGACTCTGGAGCGCGGATTACAACACAATCTGGTCGGCAGATTACCATATAAATATTAATCTTCAGATGAATTACTGGCTTGCGGAAATTACGAATCTTGCGGAGCTTGAAGAAGTTCATCACCGCTATATTAAATTCATATCTGAAAACGGAAAACGCACCGCTCAAATTCAATATAACTGCGGCGGCTGGGTTGCACACACAATTACAAATCCATGGGGCTTTACCGCTCCCGGAGAAGGTGTTTCATGGGGTTCATTCATGTGTGCCGGAGCTTGGTGCTGTGAACATCTTTGGACACACTGGGAATTCAGCCATGACATGGATTTCCTGCGTGAATATTATCCCGTTATGCGTGACTGTGCAAAATTCTTCTTTGATTTTCTTGTAACTGACCCGCGCACCGGATATCTTGTCACCGCACCATCAAACTCTCCCGAAAACCGTTATTTTGACCCGGAAACTCATGAGTCAATTGCAATATGTGCCGGTCCTACAATGGATAATACAATTCTATACGAATTATTTACAAATACAGCAGAAGCAGCGCGAATACTCGGCATTGATGAAGATATCGCTAAAAAAGCAATTGAGATACGTGACCAGTTACCCCCGATTAAAATCGGAAAGCATGGGCAGATTATGGAGTGGCAGGAGGATTATGACGAACCTGAGCCCGGTCATCGCCATCTGTCACCGCTCTACGGTCTGCACCCGTCAAATATCATAACAAAAAATAAAACACCTGAGCTTTTCGAGGCGGCAAAAAAGACAATCGAACGCCGCTTATCATCAGTCGGAGGTCATACCGGCTGGAGCAGAGCTTGGATTATCAATTTCTACGCGAGACTTGGCATGGGAGATGAATGTTTCAAGCATATGTATGCCCTGCTTGAAAAGAGTACTCATAACAATTTATTTGATACTCACCCGCCATTCCAAATTGATGGAAATTTCGGCGCGGTATCCGGTGTGGCTGAAATGCTGCTCCAAAGCCATGCGGGATATATCGAAATTGCTCCGGCACTTCCGAAAGAATGGGCGGAAAAAGGTTCATTTAAGGGACTTCGCGCAAGAGGCGGATTTGTTATTGACGCTGAATGGAATAAAGGCAAAATCACCTCGTTTACGGTAACAAGTGAATACGGCGGAAAATGTGAAATTTACGCAAACGGCAATATGTATTCATATGATATGAAAACCGGAGATACCGTTACCGAAAAAATAAAGTAATATGGTAATTCCCTTCTCTAAATAAGCAGTAAAAATAATAAAATAACGTTTATCGGTTATATTTTATCCTGAATTTATAAAAAGAAATTCAGAAAAGACGATACCGCTAAACGTTATTTTGTTTTTATAATTAAAGATATCAGATTGTAGTTTTTCTGTTTACTATTAAAGGAATGAGCGGATATCGACTGCCAATTTTTCTTCAAGATTAATCAAACGCTTGGCGATATCCTTTGATTTTTCATCTGCCGCCTCATACTGGTTGAGATATTTATTGAGTGATTTTACCCCCATGTTGCACCCTTCCGTTATCAAATCCGCTACTGTATTATCGGACTGGTCAATCGCAAGTTTGGCATTTGTCTTTATCCATGACATACCTTTCGCTATCGGACTGGGGTCTTTTCCATCATCGTGATATTTACTCAAAAGCTCATTTATTTCATTTTTTAATTTATCGTGCTCGTCCTTACATTTTGTCAGATACTTTTTCAGTTCCTCTGAACGTGTATATTCAAGCACTTCGTCAATTGCCTCAACGCCCATCTGTACTCCCGCGTCACATTCGCGCAAAAGTCTTATTGTATCTTGTTCTATCATCGTTAAAATTCCTTTCATCCTGTAATTTTTCAATTTCAAACGCACGCATTTTATATTGTGTGCGCTGTTTCTATTATCACCCGATTTCAAGAATTTTATTAATTTTTGATATTTGATTGGATTATATTTCCTTATTAAAATTTTTCTAAAATAATTTATAAATGATGTTTATTTATTATAGAATTCTTGTATTTATTTCTCATTTGTGCTACAATATACAGTAATCTAATTATGAATAATTAGGAGGGTATATTATTAATGAAAAAATTATGGAAACGAATATTTCCAATGATATTGTCACTATCCATGATAATATCATTGACAGGCGTTCCTGTTTATGCAAATACGCCTGATTTGCCGAACAATCCGGCAGGTCCAATTTCAAGCAAGGGAACATTTCCAGTCGCGATAAACGAAACTAATTTCCCCGATGCGGTTTTCCGTCAATATGTATCAGATGAATTTGATAAAGACAAAGACAATTCTCTTTCCGAAGAGGAAATCGCGGCTGTAAATGAAATTGATGTACACTACAAAGGAATCTCAAGTTTAAAAGGCATCGAATACTTCACCGCTTTGACTGAGCTTACCTGTAGCTGCAACAATCTTACAAGCCTTGATGTTCGCAATAACACTGATTTGACATTTCTCAACTTCTACAGCAACAAAATTGCAAACATTGACGTTAGCAATAATATGTATTTAAAAAATCTTAACTGTTCTTACAACAATCTTACAAACCTTAATGTTAGCAATAATAAAAATTTGGTTTCACTTGATTGTGCTTCCAATAATCTTACAACTATTGATGTTAGCAATAATAAAAATTTGAATTCACTTCTCTGCAATAACAACCAGCTTACAACCCTTAATGTTAGCAATAATACTGTTTTGAGATATCTTTACTTCTATGGTAACAATATCACAAGTATTGACCTCAGCAAAAACGTCGCTTTAACAAATATTAGATGCAATAACAACCAGCTGACCAGTCTTGACTTAAGCAAAAACACCGCTCTGACATCCGTTGAATGCATATATAACAGCTACGATATCACAGCCGGAGCTGACGGCAAATTTGACTTAAGCGCCCTCCCCGGTAACTTTGATGCAACTAAAGCAAGCAATTGGAACGGCAATGGTGTAAGTTACAGCAATGGTATTCTCACATTTACTCAGACCGAAAGTGAACAAATAGTTCCTGTTACATATGATTATAACTGCGGATATTCAAGTCCCATTACATTTACACTTAATGCAACTGTTCCCGCAAAAATCAACCTCGGAATCGAAATAAACGAGATCAACTTCCCGGATGCGACTTTCCGTGGATATGTAACATCCAATTTTGATAAAGACAATAACGGATATCTTTCCGATAGTGAAATCGCGGCTGCAACTAAAATTGATGTTAGCGGTATGGGAATCTACGACTTAAAGGGAATCGAACATTTCACCGCTTTGACAAGCCTTGTGTGCTATGAAAACAATTTGACAAGCCTTGATGTTAGTAGTAATACCGATTTATTTACTTTATATTGTGATGACAACAACTTAAGCAGTCTTGATATTAGCAGTAATACCAAGTTGTACAGCGTGTACTGCGGTAACAATAAGCTTACCAGTCTTATTGTTGGCAACAACACAAGGTTAGAAGGACTTTCCTGCGATGGCAACAATCTAGAAACTATTGACCTTAGTGGTTTGCCTAATTTGGAGGAATTTGACATATCTAACAATAATCTCACAAGCATTGACCTCAGCAACAATTCCTCTTTAATTGACAGGAAATTTATATACGATGGCAACATCTACGATATCATAATCGAAGATGACGGCACATTTGATTTAACCACACTCCCCGGTAACTTTGATGTAACTAAGGCAAGCAATTGGATTGGCGGCACAGTCTCCGGCAATACTCTTACTGTAGACGAAAGTGTAACTTCAGTTACATATGATTATGACTCTCAGAATTCTAATATTGGAAAAGTAACATTTACACTTAACGTTACAAATCCTCTTGCTCCAAGCGGAATCGAAATAAACGAGACCAATTTCCCGGATGCGATTTTCCGTGGATATGTAACATCCAATTTTGATACAAACAAGAACGGATATCTTTCCAATAGTGAAATCGCGAATGCAACTACAATTAGATTTAGCTATTCTATAGTTTCAAATTTTAAAGGAATCGAATATTTAACCGCTTTGGAAAAGTTTGAAGGCTATTTCCTCAATAATTTGACTGAACTCGATGTTAGCAATAACACCGAGTTGACATACCTTGATTGCTCTGGCAACAATCTGACTGAAATCGATGTTAGCAATAACACCAAGTTGACTGAACTTTATTGCTCTAGCAACAATCTGACTGAAATCGATGTTAGCAAGAACACCGAGTTGACATACCTTGATTGCCCTTATAACTATTTGACAGAAATCGATGTTAGCAAGAACACCAAGTTGACTGAACTTTATTGCTATAGCAACAGTCTGACAAGCCTTGATGTTAGCAAGAACACCGAGTTGACATACCTTGATTGCTATTCCAACAATCTGGATACCCTTGATGTTAGCAATAACACAAATTTGACAGACCTTTATTGCTATTCCAACAATCTGACTAGCCTTGATCTCAGCAATAACACAAATTTGACTGATTTAATTGCTAATGATAACAGTTATGATATAACAATCAAAGCTGACGGCACATTCGACTTAAGCTCACTCCCGACCGGATTTGATGTGTCAAAAGCAAGCAATTGGAACGGCGGCACTGTTTCAGGCAATATTCTTACTGTAAACGAGGGTGTAAATACAGTTACATATGATTATGACTCTCAAAATTCTGTTAGCGGAAAAATATCATTTAAACTTAATGTTACAAATTCCCCTGCTACAAGTGGAATCGAAATAAACGAGATCAACTTCCCCGATGCGACTTTCCGCAATTATGTAAAATCCAATTTTGATACAAACAAAGATGGATATCTTTCCAAAAATGAAATCGCGGCTGTAACTACAATCAATGTAAACAACAAGGGAATCTTAAGCTTAAAGGGAATCGAATATTTCACCGCTTTGACTGAACTTGATTGCTCGAACAACAATCTTACAAGCCTTGATGTTAGCGCAAATACTTCTTTGACAAAGCTTTACTGTACCGGCAACAGATTTAACATCAAAGTAACCTCAAACGGTAAATTTAATTTAAGCACACTCCCAACCGGATTTGACCTGTCAAAAGCAAGCAATTGGAACGGCGGCACTGTTTCAGGCAATATTCTCACTGTATATTACGGCGTAAATTATGTTACATATAATTATGATTACGGAAACAACATAACTGTTTCATTCACTCTTAATGTGACATGGGAAAACAACGGCTATTATCCACCGTTCTATCCTCCGTTCTACCCCAATTATCCCGATAACAGTGAAAATGATGATAATGATGCTGAAAATGTCGTAACTGAAAACCCCGTAAATCCCGATGATACCCAAAATCCCGATACCACAGTACCTGAAGAAAAAGTTGAACTTCCGTTTATCGATGTAGACAAAAACGACTGGTTCTATGAAGCGGTTGAATACGTTTATGAAAACGAAATAATGAACGGTGTAAGCGACAATACTTTTGGTTCGAATGACAACGTAACACGCGCTATGGTATGGACTGTTCTCGCCCGTATCAGCGGTGCAGATGTAAACGGCGGAGACCCGTGGTACGCAAAATCACAGGCATGGGCAATTGAAAGTGGTGTATCCGACGGTACAGACCCTGAGTTTGACATTACCCGTGAACAGATTGTCACAATGCTTTACAGATTTGCCGGAAGTCCCAAAGTATCCGGAACTATCGCAGGTTATCCTGACGGAACTGATGTATCTGAATGGGCATATGACGCGATGGTTTGGGCTGTAAACGAAGGTTTGATAAAAGGTGACGATTACGGCAAAATAAATCCGCTCAAAAACGCGACACGTGCTGAACTCTCGGTTATGCTTATGCGCTTTGACGACATTTTAGAAAAATACTCAAAGTAAATTAAAACTCAAAAACAAAATTCCCCTATCAGTTTTGAACGAGTATAATAAAAACTGATATAAAAAAATCCTCCTATGGTAGTATCTATCATGGGGGGACTTTTTGTACTGTACTCAAAATTTGTGACAGTTGACATTAAATACATGAATAAAAAAATATAAAAAATTTCCTGTATTTATAAGGTTGACATTAATAAATATAGTTGTTATAATTATATAGTAAAATAAATTAGATTAAAGGAGGAAACTGACAAAATGAATAATAAAAACCCAAATGACCTTAAAGAACGTCCGCAAGTAAACGATGATGCTGAAGATAATGAATTTATTAATATAGTTAATGAAAAGAAAAATCAAAGCCGTAGTCAGTTCCCTTCAGACGTAAGACAAAATCAGAATATGCGTAATTCAAATATTTTTATGCATAATTCACAGAACAATATTAATAGTGAATTTCGCGTTCCTCAAAATCCCGGCAATCGCATGAATACTAGCGAATTTCGCGTTCCTCAAAATCCTGGCAGTCGTATGAACACTAGCGAATTTCGTGTTCCTCAAAATTCCGACAATCGCATGAATACAAACGAATTTCGTAATGTCCGAAAAAATCCTCCTAATACTCAGAAGCCGGTAACACGTGCCGAAGAAGAAAAAAAATTGCTCGATTCCCTAAAAGAAGATGATTCATTTAAGCCCTATTATCAAAATAAACAAATTGACCAGGCTAAAAGCAATCTTATAATAATTGCAGTTGTAGCGGCAGTCGCTATATTATGTATAATCGGTGCGGTATTTCTTCTCGGAAATTCGGGAGAAGAATCTCCAAATGATACAAATATTTTAGATAATTCAAAAACAGAGGCAAAAAAAGTAGAAATCCCCGATTGGATAGAGGAAAATTTACTTACCCCCAATGAATACAGCCGTCCTCAAACCCCGCTTAAAGAGGTAAACGGAATTGTAGTTCATTATGTGGCAAATCCCGGTACAACGGCAGAGCAAAACCGCAATTATTTTGAGTCACTCGCGCAGAATAATGATTCTACATATGGTTCAAGCAATTTCATAATAGACCTTGACGGAGGAATTATGATGTGTGTACCGGTCGATGAAGTAGCATATGCCTCAAACGAGCGCAACAATGATACACTGTCAATCGAATGTACTCACCCTGATGAAACCGGCGAATTTACAGAAGAAACCTATAACTCGCTTGTAAAACTGTGCCGCTGGATTTTAGATGAATACGGACTTGATGAAAGTTCAATAATACGTCACTACGATATTACAGGGAAAATCTGCCCTAAGTTTTTTGTAGATAATCCAGACAAATGGGAACAGTTTTTGACCGATGTAAAAAACGCATCTACTGCTAGCGGGCAGTCTGATAAAATTGAATAAAAAAACAGGGAATCAATCAAATTTCCCTGTTTTTTGTGTTAATTGAATATATTAAATTAAATACAATTGTCAGATAATTTAAAGCTTATGAAAATACTTTTTTGTATATCTCGTCCTGTTCAGGCAGATGAACTACATAACCTATCGGGATTTTATTTTCAGTTGCGTCAATTAATTTTCTTACGTCTGCTTCCTTGAACGCACCGCATACCTCAATACACATAACCCCGTCCGCATATAGTTTTTTTGCCTCATCGCACGCTTCTTCTATATTTCTTACGCCGATTATCTGAGCCATTCCTGCGGCAATTTCCGCGCGGTCTTTTTCACGGTCGAAATCGTCCATTATCATAAATGCGAATTTCATTTTATCTGTCCTCCTAATAATTTTGTATCTTGAGCTAACAGTATACAGATCAAAAATGATTCACTTTATTTTTAATACAATCAAAACCTGAAATAAATGAACGGATTGTAATCAGAGCCCGTTAAAAATATAACTGAAGTTACAAGCAATATTACGCATACTGCCGATGAGACTATACTTGTGATTACAGCTCCTCTACCTTCTGCAAGCGTAGGCGTATCAGAGTTTTCCGTAACAGATTTTCCGATAGAATTAATTTTATTAGCAATAAACGGCACCACAGGCGCAGAAAGTATTATTCCTATTATAATTGTAATAGATGTAAGGTTGTCGAGCATAGCCGACGCATTCGCAAGACCGAAATTTGCAAAATTGAACATATTGCCGATATATGTTATAGCCCCACCAATTGTATCGGCACGGAACAGCACCCAGCCGATAAGAACTACAAACAAGGTGTATATAAGTCCAATAAATTTAGGGAGCTTTTTGAGAATTTTATTAAAGCCGGCACGTTCAATTATAAGGAAAAGTCCATGATAAAGTCCCCATACAATAAAGGTCCAGTTAGCGCCGTGCCAGAAACCGGTACATGCAAAAACAATTATCAGATTAATGTATGTGCGTGAAATACCTTTACGATTACCTCCAAGCGGAATATAGAGATAATCGCGGAACCATGACGAAAGAGATATATGCCATCTGCGCCAAAATTCCTGAACAGAGGTTGATATATAGGGGTAATTGAAATTTTCGAGGAAATCGAACCCGAACATCAAACCAAGACCGATAGCCATATCGGAATAACCTGAGAAGTCGAAATAAATCTGAATTGCGTAACAAATCGCGCCAAGCCATGCGACAGCTACGGTAACACCGATATCCATTGCGAAAATTTCATCGGCGAGAGCGGCGGCTATATTTGAGATAAGGATTTTTTTTGCGAATCCTACTATAAATCTGCGTATACCTGCCGCTGTTTTTGTAAGAGAAGTGGTTCGCTGTGAAAGCTGTGCCTCAACGTCAATATATCTTACGATAGGACCAGCGATAAGCTGAGGAAACAGAGATATATAAAGCGCGAGCTTTAAAATATTTTTCTGAACGGCAACGTCGCCGCGGTACACATCTATTACATAGGACATAATTTGGAATGTAAAAAATGAGATACCGATAGGTAGAACTACATACCATAATTTGCCCGCAGTAAAAAGGTTGAAATATTTGAAGTAGAATAAAAGTCCGAGGTTAAAGACAACGGAAATAATCAGCCAAAGCCGTTTTTTCGTTTGAGAAACTGAAGCGTATTTGTGAATCATTAGACCGAACGCATAATTGAATGCGATCGAAGCAAGCATCAAAATAATATTTTTAGGTTCACCCCAAGCGTAGAAAATCATTGACGCGCACAGCAAAACAATATTTCGTGCGCCCAGATGTTTTTTCGGCACTATATTATATGCGAGAAGTACGATGGGTAAAAACAAAAAAATAAAAACAGCAGATGAAAATACCATAAATCAATACAATCATGCGGATATAATGCAAATTAGCTGAAAAACAAGCCGAAATTCCGCTTACTCCTATTATAAATATAATACCACATTAACGTGCTTTATGTCAACTGTAAATGAAAACAGGTGAAAATACTTCTATTATTTTGCGTTAATTTGTATTTTAAAAAATAAAATTTAATAAGGTCGATTTAATTTTTAGTTAAAAACAGATTAATTTCTATATATTCCACTCAAATTCTCTCAGCAAGGGATAGCATTTTTGCAGTTTAATGATATATAATAGGGTTACAAAATACATGAAGGAGAAAAATATAATGAATCAGTTAGTTATCGGAAAATACATATCGCAAAAAAGAAAAGAAAAAAATATGACACAGGCTCAGTTGGCGGAAAAGTTAGGTGTATCAAATAAGACAATTTCAAAATGGGAAAACGGCAATTGTATGCCTGATTATAGTATAGTTGAGAATTTATGCAGTGAACTTGGAATAACGATAGCAGAACTTATGGACGGTGAAGATTCAGATGAAAACAGTGTTAGGGTATATGATGAATCGCAGATAATAGAACTGCTGAAAAGAACTCAGGAGCTTGAGCAGCACAAAAATATAATGTATGGCATTATTCTGATTGTAATGGGGATTGCGTTTATGGCAGTTTCAAACTCAATGGGCGGTTCTGATGTAAAGGATTTCTTCTCAGGGGTATTACTTGGGCTATCCGTTTGTGAGATGGTAGCTGGAATTTATGTGGTTGGCAAAAATTTTATCAAGTAATTATGTTATATAAGTTTAATTGGAGAGGTGCTTTTTGAAAAAGTGTCTCTCCTAACCTCAATGTCTTATAAAATTTTTTCAGAAAATTCTTCTTTTGAAATAACGTAAACAGAATGGGTCATTTCTTTTCCATTGTATATTTTTATAAACCGTGATTCTTCCTTCATTCCAAGCCGTTGCGCCACTTTGACAGAAGCAACATTTTCAGGACGTATTGTAGCAATTACCTTATCTTTTCCCAGAACATTAAACGCATAATCAAGCATTGCGTGCGCGCCTTCCAAAGCATAGCCTTTATGCCAAAATTCTTTTTTTAATATATAGCCAAGTCCGGTGTAATGCGTATTTTCAACCGGTTCGTCCAATAAACCGATTTGTCCAACTACCTCATTTGTGTTTTTGTCTACGGAAAGAAAATAATCATATCCGAGCCGGCTGTAAAGCGCGGTTCGCTTTTTTATCCACTCATAGACTTCCTCGTCTGTAAAAGCGTGTTCCCATGCATACATAACATCAGGATTTTGCAGCATTTTGCATAGCTCAGGAAAATCATCTTTTGTCATGCGTCTGAATATAAGGCGTTCGCTTTCAAATACTTTATCCATATCAACCTCAAAATTATAATTTTTATCAATTAAAATATATTCACAGCCGTACTTTTTGCATTCGGCAAGTGATTTTTTATTATCCGAAATCATGAGTTCTATCGAACAGCAATCGTCTTTTCTGTTTTCAATTTTACTTCCGTTACTCATAATTTCGTTATAATGATTTTGAATGTAACCTTCACTGAAAATAAGGCACACATATTTTATAAATGCGAGATATTCGCCGGAAAAGTCATTTTTATAATCAAATGGAATATAACAGCCCTCGACAATTAAATTTTGCCGGTTTTCGATGGCGGTTTTGATTATTTCGCGGACAATCGGCCATAAATATTCCATGAGTTTATCGTCATCTTCGGGAGTAAGGGAGGTTTGACCGCTGCGAATTAATCCCATTTTCAAGTGGTCTACCGAGAGATAAGGATAGCCATATTTTAAAAGTAATTTCTGTGCCAGCAATGTTTTTCCGGTATGAGATGCCCCACCTATTAAAAATATCATAAAAAACCTCTTATCAAAAAAATTATTTCAGCATAAGTCAGTCTATGTGAAATTTTAATCTCCGTTAACCATACATTCGGATTTAAGCGCGTCAATAAATTTTTGCGCGGCTTTTGAAAAAATCTGATACTGTTTCCATATAACCGAAGCCTCGGATTCTATTTCGGGAAAAAGCGGACGAAAACACAAATTACTGTTTCCGGTTGTATTGACCAATTTATCAAAGCAAAGAGCGTATCCAAGTCCCTCGTCCACAAGGAGCGAGGCATTAAATACCAAATTATAATAGGCTACAATATTAAGTTTTGCAATATCACGTTTCAACCAGTCTGATAGCGGCGAATCATTTTTTTGAGATGAAATAATAAGCGGTTTATCCCATAAATCTTCAAGGCGGATAAATTGTTTTTCTGCCAAAGGGGAATCTCTGCGCATTAAAACCCCCCATTTGTCACGTTGAGGAATTTTTATGAAATTATATTTAGCACTGTCAACTGAACCATATATAATACCAAAATCTATAAGCCCCTTGTCTAACTGCTCTAAAACAAATTCAGAATTTCCGCTCAAAATTTGGTAATGTATATCTGGATATTTTTCTTGAAGTTTACATGCGGTTTTAGCCAAAATTCTGATTATATCTGATTCTCCTGTACCAATATAGACATTTCCGGCTACTATATCATCTGAGAGTGCTATTTCATCTTCTGTTTTTCTTACCAAATCAAGAATTTCCTCAGCGCGTTTACGGAGAATCATGCCTTCTTCAGTCAAAATTATTTTGCGTGAGCCTTTTGTACCGCGTATGAATAGCTGTTTTCCGAGTTGGATTTCGAGATTTTTAATCTGAGTTGAGAGGGTAGGCTGTGAGAGATGCAGGAATTCAGCCGCAGCAGATATATTCTGCTCTCTTGCTACTGTCAGAAAATATTCCAGTACCCTTAATTCCATGAAAAACACTCCTTTCAATAGTTATTTTATCATATAATTCCATAGAAATCAACTATAAAAATCTATTAAATATAAGTATTTGCTATTATATTTTTTTTGAATTATACTATATATAATAAAAATTAAGATGAGGAAAGGAAAGTTTTTATGAAAAAAATAATTATTCTTATGATTGCGTTAGTTACCGGAATAATTCTGCCGTGTTTTTCAGGCTGCGAAAGCGGAGACAAAAATTCTGTAACTGAGGATAAAAATACTGACATATCTTCAAATGAAACCGAATCAGCTTCAAGTAATTCACAAACAGAGCCGGAGGAAGATAGATTTTTATATATCACGATTGGAGAAACAACGCTGACTGCGGAACTTGGAAATAACTCCAGTGCTGATGCGCTTATAGAATTGCTTTCTGATGGTGATGTCACGATAGATATGAGTGATTATGGTAATTTTGAAAAAGTAGGCGATTTGGGAAAGACTCTGCCTACAAATGATGAACAAATTACCACTGAAGCAGGAGATTTGATTCTGTATCAGGGAAATAATTTTGTGATTTATTATGACACAAATTCGTGGAGCTTTACAAAGTTGGGTAAAATAAAGGACTGTTCTCAAGAAGAATTAAAGGAAATACTCGGTAACGGAGATGTAACAGTAACTTTGTCTATAACAAATGAGGGTTAATCAAAAATAAAGGGGATTTATCATGAACAAAAATGTACTTATAATTTCATCAAGTCCGCGCAGAGGCGGAAATTCAGAGCAATTGGCATATGCTTTTGAAAAAGGCGCGTCAGAGGCGGGAAATAATGTTGAGGTAGTTTGCCTTTACAATAAGAAAATCTCATTCTGTAAGGGTTGTCTGTCATGTCAAAAAACAAATCGCTGCATTATTCATGATGATGCCGTAAATATTGCTGAAAAAATGCTGAATGCGGACGTAATTGTGTTTGCTACGCCTGTATACTATTACAGTGTAAGCGGACAGCTAAAAACCATGCTTGACCGCGCAAATCCACTTTATAGTGCAGACTATGCTTTTCGTGATATTTATCTGCTTGCATCTGCGGCGGAAGATGAGGAAAGCACATGCGATGGCTGTGTAAAGGTAATTGAAGGTTGGACTGATTGTTTTGAAAAGGCACGTTTTGCCGGAAAAGTATTTGCCGGAGGCGTAAATGATATTGGAGATATAAAAGGTCATAAAGCTTTGAATAACGCATACGAAATGGGAAAATCAGTTTAAAAAATAAATTTAATTTGTAACGGAGGTAAGATATATGGCA
>CALWTV010000040.1 GCA_944384555.1 uncultured Clostridia bacterium
ACTTCCTGCCCTAAAACACCACCTTTTGTCACATACAATGCTTTTCTTTTCTTGGCACTGTTCTTTTTATCCTCCGCAATCTGCGCTGCAATCGGTACTGTTTTAGCTTCCGGAGTTTTACCTGTTATGCCTAAAGCATCTGTAAGTCCAAAACTGCCAATATTAACAAGATTCTCCAAAAAACCGCCAATTCCACCACTACCCATTTTAATATCTCCTAAAATTTAGAAAAGCTCCGTCGCGTAACACGAACCGGAACTCCCCCATAGTTAATACCATCTCTCAAACAAGTTTTGATGCAAAATACCGCCATCATCAAGCTGTCTGCCCTATCCGGCGAATGTATACCTTCCTTGCGCATCTCATCCTTGCTCATAATTAGTCTTTCGCCGTTTGACTTGTATTTGAACCTGATTTGCTCAAGCTCTTTTTCCGTCTCCGGGCTGTTCATAATAATCCATTCGTTGTCTATGTATTCTTTTAACGTATAATAGCCCCATGCTCTTTTGTTTCCGTATTCCGGAGGCACGCCATGCTGCTCGGCGCCGTCAAAAGGATTAATCCGAATGCCTAGTTCCTGCAGGCGGTTATAAACCACATACCCCATACCGCCAATATCAAGCATTGCCGACGTCGGTTTGAACTTACCAATCAAATCAACGATTCGCCCGATTGATACCATACTGTCCGGCTCGCTCCAGGCTTCCTGCGCATTAACTTTCCACTGTGTCAGGCTTACGCGGTCAAGCACGGTTGCAACGGTTAAGTCGCTTCCCTTTGCAGCAAAATCTATTCCCATCACTCTCTGCGGAGCGTAAAGGTCGCCAAAAGAAACGATTGATTTCATCCGCGCGATTTTGTCAGAGTTCAGCAAATAGTCATCAGCCTGTACCAAAGGTTCGCCAAGCCAGATATGCCGATAATCCGCTTCATTAAGCTGCCGGCAGATATTTGCCTCGTCAATCAGTTCCTGCGTACAAAACGGATTTTCAAAATAATCAATATGAACATGTAAGCAATTCGGCCGGCTCAGGCAGAATTCATAAGCCGGGTCAGAACGCACAAACCGGTTCATTGAAAACCAGATAACAGATTTCTCTTTACGAATTGTCGGAATAACAACGTCAATCGTCCGTTTAGTCAGAGTCTGCGCCTCGTCTATCCAGACAATGTCAAAACCTTCCATTCCTTTGGTATTTTCAACGCCTTGCTCCCGAAATCCTCTGAATATGATTTCTGAACCGGTTACGTTATGAACAATTCTGTTTGAGTAAATAGTAAAATTCAGCTTATAGGCCTTAATAAGGTCAACCAAAAGCCTGTAGACTGATTCCTCAATTGAGTTCTGCGTCTCACGTCCGCAGCAGACGCGAACCTTTCGCTTTTCGCACACATACAACACCAGCCGACCAAATGCTTGGCTCTTGCCGCTGCCACGGCCGCCATCAGCCAAATAATAACGGTATTTTCCCAGATTAAAGAGAAATACCATCAGCTTCGGCGGCAGGTTAAGTATCTGAGGAACTTCCATCATTCGGTCTGTCTCCGATTTCTGGAACAAACTCTTTGCCGTCAATCTTAACACTCGGCATCACATTAACATTGGCACTCATATTAATGTCCTGCACATCTTTGGGCTTTTCTCCGATTGTGTCGCGGATAACCTCAAAAGCTTTCGTATCACCGTTGCAGGCTTTTTCAAACAAAGCAAGCGACATTCTTTCTTGTGCTTTACCATTTGACAACAGAGCCAAAAGCTCATCGCGTAGTGTTTTTCTGGCTCTTTCATTCTCATGCTTTTTTTTTCCGCCTTTGCGACCTAATGCTCTCGCCTGCTCCGTGCTAGTTATCTTGATCAAATTCTGTTCATTCGACATTTTATCTATAAAATCCGCATAACTGAGTTATCCGCCTATGTGGCAGATTAAAGCTAATATATTGTTTTTTTGAATTAGTTTTTTTGTACAAAATATAATATTGGTTGCAGGAGCAGGATTCGAACCTGCGACGCAGCCGTTATGAGCGGCTTGAGCTAACCACTGCTCTATCCTGCAATGAAATACGGCGTGAAAGGAAACGCCGGAAGACCTCTGATATAAGGGAAAGCCCCGGACAGGGAAATAACCCGGGGCTGATGGAAGATAAAGAGGTTATGGTCATAAAAAATGGAAGAATATTTAATGCCTATTCTTCCATCGTACAAAAATTTATACCACTCAGGCTTCCTAAAGTCAAGAGATTATTTATAATGATACCGACAAGATAAAATCTGCACCTCATCGTTAACAACCCGATAAACCAGACGATGTTGCTGATTAATCCGGCGCGACCAACACCCACTCAAATCAAATTTCAGAGCCTCAGGCTTTCCTAATCCTTCAAAAGGCGTTTCCATAATATTTGCAATCAATTCTTTAATTTTAATTGCCAACTTAGGCTCTTGCTGTTTCATCAGTAAATAGTCAGCATACGCCTCTTTGGTAAACTTAAAGCTCTTCAAACGAGACATCAACAAAATCCCCTTCGTTTGCTTGGTCAAGGCTTTTTCTCAAATGCTCAGCATTAACTGGATTAGAAAGTAAATAACAAGTTTCCATCCAAGCGTTATAATCATCTAAAGACATCATAACCACAGAAGGGTTATTATTGCGGGTGATTATTTTTACCTCACTGTTATTAACAACCTCATCCATCAAACGAGCCATATTTTGTCTTGCACTGGTATAAGTTACAGCTTCCATTTCTTTTCTCCTTTCTTACAATGTACAATATTCTGTACATGTAGTCAAGAAATAAAAAACTTAGATATTATTTTTTCTCAGACTTTCGTAAATACAGGTAATAAACTCCCACACAAAAAACAACGGTGCCAAACAAAACATAATCGATATAACTAACCCCTGACCTATTTCTCTAAACAAATCGTCGTTTTTCATATTACAGCTTTAATCTGATTAAGTTTATTCTGCAACACGCTGATCTGCTTATCTTTTTCATCCAAGGCCTCCATGATAGCCTTATGTCGCGTCCAATACCAACGTTGCATATACTGCAATATATCATCGTCTCCAACATTATAATATGTATCTTTGCCATTATACGGTTTTATTAAATCACTTATACTATTTTTAATGGATTGTTTTATAATGTCAATGCTGATAATTGCGTTATTTTTTATTTTGTAAGAACCGGTCTTGCGGATAGCAGGAAGAACTTCTTCACAAACCCAGTCTTCAAATTTGCGCGCCTGAGGCTTATCGCTTCTGAATATTGCTCTGTAAAGATTAGCTTCGTTAACAAAATATGTCTTCTGAACTCCTCCTCTTGAAGGAGTGGGTATCAAACAACACCCCTTTTTATTTAACCTTAAACGTAACTGCTGCCTATCTTTAATTTCCAAAACCTTGCAGACATCATTAAGGCAAAACCAAGTATCCGAATTTTCAACGTGAATTCTTACAGGTTGGCTTTCAAAGTTAAAAACGGTCAAATCGTTCATCTTAATCTCTCCGTGTTAAAAGTTTGGAGACCGCTTCGCCCTTGTTTCTAATAAGGTGTCCGGCGGTAGAAACCCCGCCACAGAGAAACGAGTCTAAGATGTTTTAGCCTTTGCCTGG
>CALWTV010000041.1 GCA_944384555.1 uncultured Clostridia bacterium
AATTTACATAATATTTACAAGTAAAAATATTGTAAATATTTATTCGACGATAAGTTAATTAATGCAAAAAACGACCGAATTTACGAGAAACTCTTGACTTTACTGTTGACTTATGCTAAAATTATAAACTGAGTTAGATTCGCTCTAAAAGACCCTTTACTTTACTTCATTAAATTATATTGCAGCAGATTTAACAAAAAATACATCTTGGCCTAAAATTATCAGTATAAAAATTTTTTGATATGACATATATTTCATACTCACATCTAGATTAAAAAAATAGCTGTATGAAAAATATTATTTTTTATACTTTCAGCTTTGGAATATTAAATTCAATAAATTACGCTTAATAATTTTTAATATTTTTATATAATCAAAATTAAAACATATGCGCCAATAATGCCAATAATTTAGTCAAACAGATTAAGTCAAATTTGTGTGGAAAATATTCAGAATTGCGCGCAGAGGAGCACGGAAAGTGCAATTATCAACGAATGGAGGAGTTGTTTTATGGTTAAGCCTCAAAAGCTTGGCAAAAACACGCGAATGAGTTTCTCAAAAATCGATGAGGCGCTCGAAATGCCGAACCTTATCGAGGTACAGAAAAAATCATTCAAATGGTTCCTTGAAGAAGGACTGATGGAGGTTTTGCGTGACGTGTCACCGATAACGGATTATTCAGGCAACCTTTTCATCGATTTTGTATCATATTCCATAGACCCTAACCCGAAATATCCCGTAGAGGAATGCAAGGAGCGCGATGCTAACTATGCGGCACCGCTTAAGGTCGATGTGCGCCTGTCAAACAAGGCTACCGGCGAGGTAAAACAGTCCGAAATTTTTATGGGCGATTTCCCGCTTATGACAGATAATGGTACTTTTGTAATTAACGGTGCTGAACGTGTTATCGTTTCGCAGATTGTTCGCTCACCTGGAATTTATTACGGAAACGCAATCGATAAAACAGGTAAAGCTGTGCTCAACGCAACTGTTATTCCTTACCGTGGCGCATGGCTTGAATACGAAACCGACGCAAACGATGTATTTTACGTAAGAATAGATAAAAACCGCAAACTTCCGATAACTATATTAATCCGCGCACTCGGAATTGAAACCCCCGAGGAAATCACGGAAATGTTCGGCGATGACCCCAGACTTACCGCAACTCTTGAAAAAGATGAATGCGAACATCTTGCGGTTGAAAATAAGACATCAATTCAGGACGAGGCATTAAAGGAAATTTATAAAAAGCTTCGCCCAGGTGAACCAGCAATCGTCGAAAGCGCGCAGATTTTAATAAACAATCTTTTCTTTGATCCAAAACGTTATGACCTTGCACCGGTTGGACGTTACAAATACGATAAAAAACTTGCTATCGGTCCGAGAATTGCCGGAAAAACATTATCTCGCCCAGTTGTAAGTCCGCTTACAGGCGAGGTTATATTTGACGAGGGCGTACTGCTTTCTTCTGACGATGCCATGAAAATTGAACATAATGGCGTAAACGAAGTATATCTGCGTATGGAAGACGGCAGCGAAATAAAGGTATTCTCAAATGGCACTATTGAACCTGAATATGTGCTTGGATTTGACCTCAAAGACTGCGGTATATCCGAAAAAGCAAAAACCAGTGTTTTGCTTGAAATTCTTGAGGAAAGCGGTGGAGATAAGGAACAAGCAAAGAAACTTGCAAAACGCAGAATTGCAGAACTTGCTCCAAAGCATATCACTCAGGAAGATATTTTTTCGTCAATCAACTACCTGCTCTGCATAACTCATGACGTTGGAACCGTAGATGATATCGACCATCTAGGAAACAGACGTCTGCGCAGTGTCGGAGAGCTGCTACAGAATCAGCTCAGAATCGGTCTTTCACGTATGGACAAGATTGTTAAAGAAAGAATGACCGTTCAGGATAACGAAACTCTTACTCCTCAGACACTTATAAATATACGCCCTGTTGTTACCGCTATACGTGAATTTTTCGGTTCATCACCGCTTTCACAGTTCATGGATCAGAATAACCCATTGGCGGAGCTTACTCACAAGCGCCGTATTTCAGCACTTGGTCCCGGCGGTCTTTCCAGAGATAGAGCGTCGTTTGATGTACGTGACGTTCACTATACCCATTACGGAAGAATGTGTCCGATTGAAACTCCTGAAGGTCCGAACATCGGTCTTATCTCATATCTTTCCACTTATGCAAGAATCAGCGATTACGGCTTTATTGAAGCTCCATATCGTAGAATTGACAAGGCGACTGGAGTCGTTACCGATGAAATCGTGTATATGACCGCCGATGTCGAGGATAATTATATAATTGCTCAGGCGAATGAACCTCTTGATGAAGAAAATAGATTTATAAATCAGCGTGTAACTGTTCGTCAGCGTGCAGAAATTCTTGAAGTTGACCGCAACGTTCCTGATTTCATGGATGTTTCCCCGAAAATGGTTGTGTCTGTTGCAACCGCGCATATCCCGTTCCTTGAGAACGATGACAACTCTCGTGCGCTCATGGGTTCAAACATGCAGAAGCAGGCGGTTCCGCTGCTTGTAACCGATTCGCCGATTGTTGGCACTGGTATGGAATATAAAGCGGCTGTCGATTCAGGTGTCGTTGTATGCTCCGAAATTGACGGTTATGTTGAGTCCGTATGCGCTGACGAAATTGTTATCCGCGGCGATGACGGAACTAAAAAGACATATCATTTAATTAAATTTAAACGCTCCAATCAGGGCACATGTATAAATCAGCGCCCGATTGTTGACTGTGGAGAACGTGTCGAAAAAGGACAGGTTATCGCAGACGGTCCGGCTACTTCTCAGGGTGAAATCGCACTCGGTAAAAATGCACTCATCGGATTTATGACATGGGAAGGTTACAACTACGAGGACGCGGTATTGCTCAATGAACGTCTTGTACGTGACGATGTATATACCTCAATCCATATAGAGGAATATTCTCATGAAGCACGTGATACAAAACTTGGACCGGAAGAAATTACACGTGAAATCCCGAATGTCGGTGAAGATGCTTTAAAAGACCTTACCGCAGACGGAATTATCAGAAAAGGTACTGAAGTACGTGCAGGTGATATTCTTGTCGGAAAAGTTACTCCAAAGGGTGAAACCGAGCTTACCGCAGAAGAAAGATTGCTCCGCGCAATTTTCGGCGAAAAAGCAAGAGAAGTAAGAGATACTTCACTCCGTGTTCCTCACGGTGAAAGCGGAATAATCGTTGATGTTAAAGTATTTTCACGCGATAATTCTGACGAACTGCCGCCCGGAGTAAATAAAGTTGTCCGTGTTTATATTGCTCAGAAGAGAAAAATTTCAGTCGGTGACAAAATGGCGGGACGTCACGGAAACAAAGGTGTCGTTTCAAGAATTCTGCCGCCGGAAGATATGCCGTTCTTACCTGACGGTACTCCGCTTGATATCGTGCTTAATCCTCTCGGCGTTCCTTCTCGAATGAATATCGGTCAGGTGCTTGAGGTTCATCTCGGTATCGCAGCAAAGAAACTCGGCTGGAAAATCATGACTCCTGTATTTGACGGCGCAAATGAAAAAGATATTGCCGACTGTCTTGAAATGGCGGGACTCAGACGCGACGGAAAAACAATTCTTTATGACGGACGCACAGGCGAACCGTTCGATAACCCTGTAACCGTTGGTATAATGTACTACCTTAAACTTCATCATCTTGTTGATGATAAGATTCATGCGCGTTCAACTGGTCCTTACTCTCTCGTAACTCAGCAGCCTCTCGGCGGTAAAGCTCAGTTTGGAGGACAGCGTTTCGGAGAAATGGAAGTTTGGGCGCTTGAAGCGTACGGTGCGGCATATACCCTTCAGGAAATTCTTACGGTTAAATCTGACGATGTAACCGGACGTGTAAAGACATATGAAGCTATTGTTAAGGGACAGAATATACCTACACCTGGTGTTCCTGAATCATTCAAGGTGCTTGTAAAGGAACTTCAGTCTCTTGCGCTTGATATTAGTGTGCTTGACCGTGACG
>CALWTV010000042.1 GCA_944384555.1 uncultured Clostridia bacterium
TACTCATATTAAATTCTCCAAAATTTTAATTATATAGTAGTTCATATAAGGTTTAATTTTTCGGAAAACCGTTTTTTCTGATTTTTTCACCTAATTCAAGCAGTATTGCGGCATGATTTGGGTGAATTGAACCGTCCGCCATAGGGCCCGCATTAAGTAAAAGATTGCAGTTATTTGAAATTGCATGTCCCAATAGCTGATATAATTCATCAGCTCCCCGATTTTCAAAACGCGGACTGTATCCCCATGTTCCACGCTGAATTGACGAGCAAACTTCATTATGCTTATCTCTGTTGCCCTCAAATCCGCGCCTTGCTCTTTCTGCGGCATCATCTCCGAATTTCTGACGTATGCTTTCTGTCATATCATGAAAACTATTTTCAGGAGACGCAAAATCTTCCGTTCCCGTTGCGCCCTGCTTCCATGAAATAAGCACATCGGGGTGATTTCTGCGAAGCCGCGAATATATATCATCAATCGGAATATATTCTTCTCCCATCGCATACCATGCCATAATCAAATCAAGCCATATTCCCGTTATTTTATAATTATCCAATAATTCGTCCATTACATCTTGAATATAACTTATATATTTCTTAAAGTCCTCTTTTTCGCGGTAAAGATAACGCGGTTCCTCAAAATCATATGCCGGACGAGCATTATCAAAAACTGAGCGGTTTACATAGTATGGGTGACGCCAGTTCAACATGAATGTATAATATGCGAAAAATCCCAATCCCTTACGGTCACAGGCATCACTCAATTCCTTTACCAAATCGCGCCCCGCTGCGGAATTCACACTGTTGAAAGGCTCAATTTTTGAATCCCACAGACAAAAGCCCTCATGATGGCACGTGGTAAGCGTGATATACTTCATTTCTGATTTTAACGCAAGGTCAGTTATGTAATCAGCGTCAAAATTGTGCGCGGTAAACTGTTCAGCAAGCTTTTCATATTCTCCTACTGGAATTTTATCCGAAAACATAACCCATTCATTTCTGTGCATCATGGAATATAGCCCATAATGCAAAAAAAGTCCGTATTTTGCCTGTTTAAACCATTCAAGTTTCGCTTTTTTACGGTCATATTGCCATATATTTTCAAATTCTTTTAAATATTTTGGACATTCGCTCATTTCTCCGCCCTCTTTCTATTATACTTTAATTCAAATATACTTTAATTCAAAAAATACATTTTTTATTTCATTAAAATCAATAAATTTATAAATATTATACACATATTAATATAAAAGTCAAGTTTTTATTAATTCAAAATACAATATATTGACAATCACATATCAAATGCTATAATTGTAAATAAAGAAAGGGGGAATTTTATTAATGATAAAACTATTGAAACTTGGCGTTTTTGCCGCGGCAGCTGTTATAATCGCAGGCGGAATAGCTCTAATCAATCAAAAAGAAAATTCTCTGTCCGATGATGTATACACTTTAAGCAAGCCGGAATATCCGCAAATGGCAACCTATCCTAATGAAAATAATTTTATTAATGCTCTAGGAGAATTTGACTCAGATGGATTTCAAAAAGTATACAGTGCCTGGAAAGAATCAGTACAAGCTCAAAAACAAGATGATGGATATGCAGACGGGCTTACACCATTCTTTACAGAAAGTATAAGGCAGTTTTTATCATTAAAAAAAGGTGAAAACTGTGCTTTTTCCCCGCTCAGCGTTTATATGTCACTTGGCATGACCGCGGAATTGACCGGCGGAAACAGCCGTCAACAGATTTTAGATTTATTAAACGCTGAAAATATAGATTCTCTTCGAAAACGAGCAAATGCGATATGGAACGCTCACTATCACAACGATGGAGCTACTTCAATTATACTGGCAAGTTCCGTATGGCTCGATAGCAATATTGAGTTTTCACAGCCTGTTATGGATATTCTTGCACAGAATTACTATGCCTCGTCTTATGCCGGAGTCATGGGGTCTGATAAACTAAATCAGGTATTTTATCAGTGGCTGGATGAACAAACCGGAGGATTGCTGAAAAATAATGCAGAAAATATAAAATTATTAGACGCAGATACGCTTATGTCTCTGGCAACAACTGTTTTATTTCAAGCTAAATGGGACGTTGAATTTAATACGGACAAAACATCATCTGATACATTCCATGCCTTATCCAAAGATATTACATGTGATTTTATGCACAGTATAGAGGATATATATTACTGGGGAGATAAATTTGGCGCAGTTTCAAAAAAATTAGAAAATTACGGCGGTACAATGTGGTTTATTCTTCCCGATGAAGGGGTTGCAATTGAAGACCTGATTAATGATAATCAGGCTATGGAATTTATTTTATCAGGCGGAAACTGGGAAAATCAAAAGCGTATAATCGTAAATTTTGCGCTCCCTAAATTTGATATTTTTTCGCAAACCGATTTAAGCGAAGGTTTTAAAAATATGGGTGTAACTGATATATTCGATGGAAATATAGCAGATTTTTCCCCAATGCTTGATAACGGCGCAAATGTAGAAAATATCTTTGTATCAAAGGCTCAGCACGATGTAAAAGTTTCAATTGACGAAGAAGGCGTAACTGCGGCGACGTACACTGTTATGAGAATGTACGGTGCTCCCCCACCGCCCGAAGATGAGATTGATTTTATTCTTAACCGCCCATTTTTATTCGCAATTGCTGATGATGACGGATTACCGCTGTTTGTTGGAATTGTGAATTACCCTAAATAATTCTTTATTGAAATTAAAATCTCCCCCAATATTCGTTTATGAATAACGAAGGATTTTTAAAATAGATTACATATATTTTTTATTTGTCAAAATACGGCAAAATCCAATGTCTATTGTAATTATACATTTTTCAAATTTCTATTATCCGCAAAATCTTGAAAATTCCTTTTAATAATGATATAATTATATAATATGTATCAGCTGTCAAAATACATATATTTATTAATTTTCATTAAAGGAAGGTTATATCGGGTTTTGGTTACAATAAAAGAAATAGCGGACAAATGCGGTGTATCTATTGCAACCGTTTCAAGAGCTTTTACTCCTAATTCTGTCATAAATCCTCAAACAAAAGATAAAATACTTAAAGTTGCCAAAGAGCTTGATTATCGCCCTAATATAATGGCGAGAGGGCTTAAAAATTCAAATACTCAAACCGTCGGTATAATAGTACCTTCCATAGATAATTATTTTTATCTTGACGTACTTAAACATATAGAATATTGTCTGCATAAATACGGGTACCGTCTGATAGTAAGCTTTATTCAGCGCGGAGGTTACGGAGAAAAAGAAGCGCTTAATACAATCGAAGACTCAAGAGCAGACGCGCTTATATTTTCACCGAGAAATACTGAAAACTCAGATATAGTAAACCGACTGAAAAATAAAATTCATATGCTTCAGCTTTTCACCGCACCATATAATGATATTTCATCTATTATTATGGATGATGTTTACGGAACAAAAATCGCAACGGAACACCTTATTTCAAACGGATACAAGCGAATTTTATATATCGGCGGTGACGAAAGAGTTCAGGGATACTATGAAGCTCTTGAAAACGCAGGAATTGAAATTGATGAAAATTTAGTTTCGTTAAACTGGGGAATATCTGAAGAAGATGTTAAACAAAAAATTTTATCCCTAAATCCATCTGCAATTATAGGAGTAGCAAGACAAGCGGAAACCGCATGGTGCGCAATCACTTCTCTTAACATACATATACCGTTCATTGCCTATGATGATGTTAACTGGGTAAAAATGTTCGATATAACCGCAGTTGCTCACCCTCTTGATGAAATTGCTGAAAATATTGTTGAATATATAATAAGTTGTATTGAACAAAAATCAAATCAGTCTATAAATAAAATAATAAAGCCTTTTTTAATTGAACGCTCCTCATCAAAATAATATTTTTTATTAAAAATTTTTAAGCTGCTTTTATCATGTACAGTGAATAATAGCAGCTTTTTTATTTTCAAATAAATTAATTTGCGTTAATATTATGTTATATATTTCTTAAAATTGTTCTTGACAAAGGTAAATATATATGATATTATATCAATGTAAACGTTTACATAAAGCGTAAATATATCATTAAAGGAGATTTTGAATATGGAAAAACTGTTTTACAGACCGGAAATAGGCGCCGCCGCTGATTTTATTCCGTTTTATGATAACGGTAAATTTCACCTCTTTTATCTAAAAGATTTCAGAAATGCTGAAAAATATGGGGAAGGTACTCCGTGGTATCAAATTGCAACTACTGATTTCATTAACTTTGAAGATTTAGGAGAAGCAATCGAAAGAGGTACAGCAGAAGAACAGGATTTATATATATTCACCGGTAGCATAATAAAAGCATTTGGAAAATATCATATATTTTATACCGGAAATAATCACTATTTATTAAATAAAAATATTCCCGCGCAGGCTATCTGCCATGCGGTCAGCGAAGATATAATTCACTGGTCTAAAGTTCCCGAGGATACCTTTTACGCTAATCCCGAAAAATATGAAGTAAATGATTTCAGAGACCCATTCGTATTCTTTAATGAAGAAACCGGAAAATATTCAATGCTGCTAGTAAACCGCAAGAAAAACTGCGGTCATACGGCTGGATTTACCGCTATCTATACCTCAGATGATTTAAAAACATGGACTGACAGCGGCGAATTTTGGTCGCCTAATCTATATCACACTCATGAATGTCCCGATTTATTTAAAATGGGTGACTGGTGGTATCTCATATATTCGGAATATTCGGATAGACGTCTTACAAGATATGTTATGTCAAAATCTCTGAATGGGCCGTGGCTTATACCCGATGACGATATATTTGACGGAAGCGCTTACTATGCCGCAAAAACCGCTTCTGACGGAAACAAAAGATATATTTTTGGCTGGGTAGCTACAAAATTCGATGACAGAGACACAAGCGGATGGATGTGGGGCGGAAATCTCGCAGTACATGAAATAGTTCAGCGCGCAGACGGAACATTATGCTGCAAACTCCCTGATTCATTGAAAAATATCGGAGAATTAACAAAAAAAATTGAGTCTGAAATAAAAGTATCAAATTTAAGCGGAAAAGATGAAAAAATAATTTTTTCTGACACGGATAATTCTTACAGAATAGATGCGGAAATAAAATTTGACTGTGATGTAAAACAATTCGGTATTGCGTTTGCATCATCTTTTGAAAGCAAGCACGGATATAAATATGAGTTTTTCCCAAAAAAGAATAAAGTTGAATTTGCCGGAATAACTTC
>CALWTV010000043.1 GCA_944384555.1 uncultured Clostridia bacterium
TGTATCTACACTTTCATGAAAACGTTTTACAGTATCATAATCGCTGACTGAATCAATTAGGTGTTCAGAAGCAGCGGCGGCAAGCTGAGGAGATATTTTTCCACCTGAAATTAACACATCATTTAAGCGCAAAACTAAATCATAAACTGTCATATATCGGCTCCAAAATCATTTATAAACAAAAATTTGTTTGAATTATTCGTGTATTTATATTATACATCAAAACGGACGTTCGGTCAATAGGTTCGGATAGATTTAAACAAAAAATGATAAATGGAAAATATAGTATAAAACTAATATAATCCAATTATCATTTTGAAGAACTATTGTTGAATCATATCAAATGGATTTAACTGAACCACCGAAAATGATTTTTGTAGGCAGTCTGATTACAGAGGTTTCGGACGAGCCTTTAAGACGCTTGAGCAACGCAGTAGCGGCAGTATATCCAATTTCTGCGGTAGGCTGAACAATGACGGTTATTTTGGGATTAGATGATGAAGCAAGTACTGTATTGTCGAATCCAATAAATGAAATGTCATGCCCAACGATTAATCCACGGTCATTCAGAGCTGTAACCGCACCGATTGTAAGCTCGTTATTTGTAGCATAAATAGCTGTGGGCGGATTTTTCATATCAAGCAAATCGCAGGTCATTTTGTAGCCGGAATCGATGTCATAACCGCCTTTTTTTATGAGTGTGCTGTTTACTGAGATACCGTTATCGGAACATGCGGCGCAGAATCCCTCAAGACGTTCGATTGGAGTATACATTTCGTCCGGTCCGACTAATATTCCGATATTGCGGTGTCCTGCTTTGATTAAAATTTCAGCGGCTGAATAAGAAGCGGCATGATTGTCTGACATTATGCAGTCGCAGTCCATGCCTTCAGTGTGACGGTCAATCAGTACCACAGGGCAATTTTCGGGTAATTTTGCGACAAATTCGGAAGCTGACGAACATGGAACCGCAATCAGACCATCGATACGTTTTCCAAGCAGAAAAGAGAGTCTGCGCTGTTCTCGTTCTATGCTTGATTTGCAGTCGCAGACAATGGTGCTGTACCCATGCGCTTCAAGCGTATCGTCAACGCTTGATATAATTGAAGTGAAAAAAAGATTGTTCAGTTCAGGCAAAAGAACGCCGACAGTCATGGATTTGCGGGTTCTTAGCCCTCTTGCAATGTCATCGCGCTGATAATCGAGAACCTTTATAGCGTCTTCAATTGCGAGCGCGTTATTTTTTTTAATATGAATACCGTTTAGATATTTAGAAACAGTTGCGGCTGAAACACCTGCCATACGTGCAACTTCTTTTATATTTGCCATTATAACACTCCATAAAATTTATATATAAATAAGGATACCACATTTTATTGATTAAGTCAATCAAAGTTATATCATATATTATACAGTTATGCGAGATTAGTTGAAAATAAAGTCATAATGTGCTACAATTAAGATGATTTAACAGTATAAACAGAGAGGAAAATAAATTAATGCAGACAAGATTTTTACAAGGACTCAAAGACGGAATCGGTATAGCGCTTGGCTATATTTCGGTTTCGTTTACTTTTGGAATAGCTGCAGTTTCATCGGGTGTACCTGTATGGGCAGCGGTGCTTATTTCAATGACAAATGTTACATCAGCGGGGCAATTTGCCGGACTTCCGCTTATAGTTGCGTCAGCGCCATATATTGAAATGATTTTAACTCAGCTTGTTATAAATATACGTTATTCTCTAATGTCGCTTTCACTTACTCAAAAACTAGACAGTTCATTTACCCTTATTGACCGGCTGTTGATATCATTTATGAATACCGATGAAATTTTTGCAGTTGCGAGCAGTGCCGCAGATACCGGAAGGGGTTCATCAAGCTATGGAAAATACGTAAGCAGAAGCTATATGTATGGTTTGATATTACTTCCATTTTTGGGCTGGGTATTTGGAACATTTCTTGGAGCGGCGGCAGGCTCACTTTTGCCGAATTTTCTGCAAAGCGCATTCGGAATTATGATATACGGTATGTTTATAGCGATAATAATACCTCCATCAAAAAAGATGAAAACTATACGAATGGTAGTAATAGTATCGGCAATACTGAGCTGTATTTTCACTTTTGTTCCGATATTAAATAATATTTCGAGTGGTTTCAGCATTATAATCTGTACGCTTATTTCTGCGGCTATTGCTGCCGTATTATTTCCGATTGAACAAAATGATACGCAGTTAAAGCAGAACGAGGAGGAAAAAACAATATGATAGATTCAAGTTTTTTTGTTTATCTTGCACTCATGGCAGGAGTTACATATATTATACGTATGGTTCCTCTTACGTTCTTTAATAAAAAGATTAAAAACAAGTATGTGCAGTCTTTTCTTTTTTACATACCTTATGCGGTGCTTTCATGCATGACATTTCCGGCAGTATTTTCGGCTACCTCAAATTTATACAGTGCAGTTGCTGGCGTAATTGTTGCCGTAATTTTAGCTTTTTATGAAAAAAGTCTTATTGTAGTTGCGATATCATCGTGTGCAGGAGTGCTGATTGTGGATTTTATATTAAAATTTATATAAGCACATACACATTTGAAGTTAATAAATATTTAAAAAAATGACGCCGTTAATCAAAAATATACAAAATCAGTTATAGAATAAAAAAATAATTATTGTATATTTGTAATTACTATTGATTTTTAATAATCTGTGTGATATAATAAAACACAAGGTTATAGTTTTGTAATCAAAAATTAATATTTATTTATGAAAGGTGAATTGGTATGATCAAAAAAATTCTTTCAACGGCAATTATCTTTACTATGTTAGCTGCAATGCTTTCAAATAGTATTTTTGCGGCTGACCCAACTTTGTTGTGGGATTTTGGAGCAGACACAGCAGACGAAATGGAAGCAAATATGGAAGGCCCAAATGCTTTAGCGTGGTTTTTTGAAGAAGATTACGGTAATTTCATTGCAAGCGGAGCAGACCCTTATGTTTCTATTTATGTAGATATCGATGATGTAAACACTATTGCATGGGCAAAGGCTCGTGTAAAGAATCCTTCTCCGGCAACAGCTATTGAACTTTTTGCAAAAACTGATGGGGATGGTCACGCACTTACTGGTCCTGAATGCACACATATAGATATAGACGCTAATTCTGAAGAATGGAAGGAATATATCGTATATCTTCCCGATGCTAATATTGCGACAGCAAACACATATAAAGAAGCTGAATTGACAGAATGGAACTGGCAAGGATACTGTTCTGGTATTCGTCTTGACCCGATGTGGCAAGAAGGCGGAGATAACGGCGGAAATATGAGCGAAGGCGATGAAATTTATAT
>CALWTV010000044.1 GCA_944384555.1 uncultured Clostridia bacterium
GTCTGTACCTGCTCGAATTCCATCGATATCTCGCGTGCATACTGATTATGAAGCTGATCGACCAGCAGATAGACTTTCTTCATCAGATTTGCCAGCACCGACATTGCATAGTTGAAGTTTCCGAGAAGAAGCGATAACTGAAACTTAAACTCGACTGGAACATCAAGATTTTCCAAGGATTCCAGATAGCTGCCGGGAGTGATTGTAGGCATCAACTTTATATTTTCGTTTTTTGCGTAATTATCAAATATGGAATCGACTGTTTTTTTGATAAATCAGGTTTGCATTTGTGGTGAGCTTGATGATAAAACTGTCGATATCATAATTTGAAAAATCGATTTGAGACGAGAAAAACGATGATATCGGAGAAGGAGCTCCGTTTTTATGGTAAAACAACGGAGACAGAATATCCGGGATTTTTCCTGCTTCTTTCTTGATCTGCTCAAAAAAGTCAATCATAAAGCTGGAATCATCATATATTTTGATGTAATCTTTGTCAATTTCTTCTTGATTGGAGGATTCAATGAAGAAGAAATTTATATCGTATATTTTCCCAACATTGGGAGTGTATATCATCGTATTGGTTACTCCTATATTTTTTCGAATTATTTCGCTGTTTTCCTGTTAACGAGTTTATTATACACACTATTGCGTATATGGTCAAATATTTGTTTAAAATATCTTAAAGTATTTTGTATTTTTTCGAATTTTAGGTGTTTATGCTGCTAATACTTAATATTTAACATCGAAATCAAATATTAAAAAAAAAACGGAAATATTTTTTTCAAAAACACTTGACATATTGCGGAAATAAGAGTATACTTGTATTAATATCTGATTTATATACGATTTATGAGTAAAAAAATTGTATGTGAAGTTAAGCTTACATAAAATCAAGTACGGAAAGTAGAATCACATCTCCGTATATGGGCAGTACAAATACTCAATTTTGTTGTTTTACGACAACAAAATCACAAGCGATTTGCATATTTTCACCTGAATGATCTTGTGTACTATTCTGAATTTGTTATTCCATTGAACTTGAAAAAGGTTAATTGCTTTTGCCCTGAAATCACAGGTTCCTTAAATTGTCTGGTATAAAACGAAAACTGAAGAGGTGACATATGTTCTACAAATATAATTTATATTATTATAATATACGAAGCAACTACAAAATTCATACTTTAAATGAAGACTTTATTAAATCTTCATTTGCAAAAGAAATTAATTTATGCTGTAAGATTGATTCTATTAATGGTATTATACCGAGCATAACATATAGTGACTCTGATTTTTTTGTTCAATTTCCAAATATAATTCAATTTAAACATATTAAAAGTAATAACACAATAGACTGCACCACAAAAAATCGACAGTATTTAGATGAGTATATTACGAATGCACCTTTTGCACTGTTAATTGCACACGATTCCGGGGTTTTACTCCACGGAGCTACGATAATAGTCGATAACAAAGCATATGTTTTTCTAGCTCCATGTGGGGGTGGAAAAAGCACCCTTCTGTTGTCGCTATTAAAAGAACCAAATGTATGGTATTATTCAGATGATGCAGTGGCTTTAGTTCTGGAAAACAATGACATGGTGCTATATAAAGGATCAACAAAAATTAAATCAAAAAGTGATGTCCTTCAAACTTACGGAATAAGTACGCGACCTTTAAAACAAACATCCGAATTGAGAGATAAATTTTATATTGAATATAAAGAACGCGTATACCCCGAAGAGAAATGTAAACTGGAAAAAGTATTTTATTTGAACAGAGACGTTGCTGGCAAACAATTGCGTATTTCCAGAATGGATGGGTTACAAGCAATGCCGATTTTATTAAAAGGAGCCGTAGGATACCAGAACATTTGTCAAAATGATGACGTTAGACAGAAAATCGTAAGAAATATAAGAAAATTTTGTCCATATATGAATGTGTATAGGATGGTTATTCCAAATAATCTATCTATATTTAATAAACATTTTATCGATACTATTATTGATTGCTAAGTGTTTTTACATTTCAATGACATAACATAGGAATATAAATAATAAATGATCTTCTCTATCAAAAGAGTTTTATATAGAGGAGGTGAAAAAATGAGTATATGTGATTTGTCTTCAGATATTTCGATTTTACGAGTGCAAAATTCGGGATGTAGCAATGGTTCCTGCCCAGGAAGTGATAACACTGGGTGTTCAAATACTTCATGCAAAGACTCACATAATGCAAAACATAATAATGGTTCCATGTGTTCAAATGGCTCATGTTAATTTGTAAACTGTAAACACGGCAAAAAATCAAGAGAAGATCATTTATTATTTATAATTTTTTGAGTTCAAAAATGCTCTGTGTCTTCAAAGCAAAGGATGAAATTATGTTTCAATATCTCCTTCAATTATATAGTGACGGTACAGCAGATACTATACCATGTAGTGAATTAATTGAAACCGGTATTGTGGTTTTATCTACGGAAAACGAGATTGAATTGCTTAATAAGGCATATGAAAATTCCATTGATAACGATACATTTCATATAACCATTTTTGTTAATGAAAGATGCAACTTTAAATGTGTTTATTGTTACGAGGAAAATGCAGGCATTGAGATAACAGATGATATTATTGATGGTATGATATTCTTTGTTTGTGATATAACAAAAAAGAACAACTCTCACCATCTTCATATTTCCTGGTTAGGTGGAAAACCGATGTTGTCTATATTAGCCATATCATCGGTAATGTATAAAATCAAAAATGAATTAAGAAATATTGAAATCACATATTCAATGACTTTGAATGAAAGCGCTTGCTTTTTGCGGAAATTGTTATACATAAAATCCAAATTATTTCACAACTGATCCTATTGGGGTACTGCGAAAATACACCGTCTCCATAAAAGAGCCTCATAATGATGTCGTAAGAATTCTTGGTCCGGACAAATATTACATTATAATTGAAATTAAGAGGTGGCCAGTTTGAAAAATAAACTTTATTCATACAAGACTACTATTAGGAACATTATTCGATCGTATAAGCTGATTTTTCAGGAACAGAAAAAACTATTTATTTTGAAAATCCTCTCTTTGACAGTTGCGCCTGTATTATCTTATATTATACTCTTACTATCAAAAAATGTTATAAATCGAATTGAACAAAGTAACTCATCTTTTCTATATGTAGTATTGTTTGTGTCAATCATGATTACGTTAGAGATTGGTTCAGTCGTTTATGAAAGAATCATTTTTTTCTTTTCAGATTTAACCTCATCCGCCTTCTCAGAAAGGCTAAGGTCTATTTTTTATAAAAAAATTACGGATGAAATACCGGTGTCAAAGCTTGAAACTCCTGAATTTTACAATGAAGTCAATACCATTCATAACAATGGCATTGGGAGTGTAGTGGGGTGCATTACTACACCGCTTACATTATTGACCTCCATTGTCTATTTAGCTATTGCTGTATACACCTCGTTTCAATATAATTTCTATTTATATTATTTATATATCATAATATTGCCGCTTGTTTTTATTCTTGAAACTATTTCAAAAAGGCATTTTGCCCTAAATTATGATAAGAAAGATAATTTACAAAGAAAGGCCGGAGTTCTAAACTCATTACTGCAAAACAAATCAACCATCTATGATGTAAAGGTTTCGGAGAGTGCGGAATGGCTCATAGATGAAACAAAAAAGCGAAAAAAAGCGGCTTTCTCCTTTTCTCAAAAGGAATCTATGATAAGCTCTGTTTTGTTGCTAACCAGAGATATTCTTAATTCTACTTTTAAATACTCAATTTTAATTTATCTTATCGTAAAAGTATATGAGGGGAGCATTACACTCGGCGATTATACACTGTTATTTGGTCTTACAACCAATTTTATGGTTTGTGTGCGTAATGCAGTTGCAGAGTTCGGTTGGATTCGCGAAGGTTTCTTCTTCATGAACCGATTTTATGATTTTATGGACGAAAAAGAAAGCAAGCCGCAGGAACTCCCGAAAGATAGTAAGACTGCACTGATTCATATCAAAAATCTTTCGTTTTCTTATCCTGGGACTGATTCAAACCAATTGAGTGATATCAATTGTACGATTCAAAAAGGTGAAAAAATCGCCATTCTCGGTTATAATGGTGCGGGAAAAACAACATTAATAAAAGTATTGCTTGGCCTTTATAAACCTCAGAGCGGTGATTTATATTATGATGGCGTTAATTATAACAACATAGAACCTCATGAATTATACTCCCATTTTACCATAGCATTTCAAAACTATATAAAGTACCCGTTAACGCTAAAAGACAATATCACTTTCGGACAGGCTGAAGATACTACATATGAGGAGGCAATCTCAAACAGTAATCTGTTAGATGTAATTGACAGATTGCCGCAAAAGGAAAATACATATCTCAACAAGGAACTTTATCCTGACGGAAGCGATTTGTCCGGAGGAGAATGGAACAAGATTATTCTTGCCCGTTCCTTATATCACAACAGGGACATACTCGTTTTCGACGAGCCTCTCGCTGCCGTGGATGTCAATACAGAAAAACATTTTATTCAGACAATGGTGGAAAAATACGCAGAAAAGACTGTACTGATCGTTTCTCATCGTCTATCATGTATAAAAATGGTAGACAGAATAATCGTGATGCAGGAAGGAAAGATTGTTGAGGACGGTACTCATGAAGAGCTTATGCGTTTAAGAAAGCACTACTTCCGTTTTTATAAAGCGCAAACGGATGGTTTCACAATCTCTGAAATAAAGGATGAAGATGAAAATGAAATTGCGTGTAAAGACAATTAATATAAAAGAGACGATTCTGTGTATCACAAAAAGCTTTCAACTAACATGGAAATACTCAAAGTCTTATTTTCTGTTTGCATTCATTTCTGCTGTCTTAAACTCATCATTAGCAGCACTGCCGCCTGTTGTTCTTCTGCAAAATGTACTAAACAGCATTGCTCAAAGAAACACTTCCGTTCGGCATATCATGATTTCGCTTGTAGCTGCACTCATATACGAGGCCTTGGTTCTTCCGCTTGCCATCATGTTAATTCGTTATGTAAATGAATATATTACATATAAGGCTTCTCTGCGTTATTCTGAGCATGTATACAGAAAAGTGATTGCAATCAAAGCAGATTTGCTTGAAAATTCAGATACATATGAATTATACAGACGAGTCAGTAATCGGGGATTATCTTCGTTTGAGCTTTATCCCAAAAGCATTATCGGTTTATTTATAAATATTATTTCTGTTATAACAATTATTACGATATTTTCAAAGTACAATTTATGGATTGCATTAGCGCTTGTTCCCATGTGTGTATGTCAGTATTTATTAAACAAAATAATAAATAAGAAAAAGATTTGGTATGATAAAGTTCAAGAAATATTATACACGAAAATGCAATCAATGAATAAGCTTTTTGTCGATCGTAATATACTTTGTGAAATTAAAGTATTTGGAACGTTTTCGTTTCTTGACAGCAAAAGACTTCGTTTCTTTAATGCTTCAAAACAAGAGTATATCAAGCAAGCAACTATTAGCACAAAATCTGATTTGATGTTTGAAATTGTGAAGCAAGTGACATACTATTCTTTATATTTAATATATGCATTTATGGTGTTTCGCAAATCGATTTTATTTGGAGATTTTATTTTTCTGACAAGCAACATTTCCAAGCTAATGGATTCTGTCCGTTCGATCATTGATACAATCTCTGGCTTTGTTACAAATCGGGAGTATTTTAATGAATATGAAACGTTTTTTTCTTTCTTGGAAGAATCAAGCGGAACCAGTGAATTTGATGAAAAAAATCAAAAAAATATAATTGCTGATAAAATCTCTTACGGATATTCTGCGGAAAGAAAAGTTTTGAATTCCCTCTGTATGGAAATCAGAGAGGGTGAAAAAGTATGTATATTCGGTAATAATGGTGCAGGAAAAACCACACTTATAAAGCTTATATGCGGTTTGTACGAAGATTACGGCGGAAAGATTTTTTTGCAGAACAATGAAATGCATTCCTATAAGAAAGAGAAAATAAGGAATCTTTACAGTTATGCGATGCAGGATGGCCCACGCTATCCATTTTCCATAAAAGAAAATATACATATGGGCAATATCGCCGATGCTGATAATCAGGATTTATACGATAAAGTTTGTTCTATCAGCGGGGTTGATCAAATTGTAAATCAATTGAGGTATGGTGAAAATACATATTTAAACAAAGAATATGACACAAATGGTGCAGATTTATCGATTGGTCAATGGCAAAAGTTGTTAATTGCAAGAATTATGTTTAGAAATAAAGAAGTATTGATTTTTGATGAACCAACATCTGCAATGGATCCACTCGCCGAGCAGGAATTTATTCATACTTTGTTGTCATGGTATAAAAATAAAACAGTTATTATTATTTCGCATAGAATGACATTTGCATCTATTGCGGATCAGGTATTTGTTATAAAGGACGGGATGGTTGCCGAGAAAGGAACACCGAAACAACTTCTAAACGCAAAGGGATTGTTTTATGAATATTTTAACACTCAAAAAAGTTTATATTTCTAGAAATATGTATTTCTTGTTATAGGATGGATAGAAAATGTTAAATATAGACGAAATAAAGCTACTATCGAAACAATTATATGTGAAGCAACAGATTCAAAGCGTTGTTCCCTATATAAAGGATATATGCGTTGTTTTACAGCAACAAAAATATGCTATTATTAAAGGTATACCGCTATCGGTATTTTGCTATAATGCAGTAGATAGAAGACCTTATCATGATATTGATATACTTGTATCCCGAAAGAACATAAATAATATCGAACAAATATTATTATTCAACGGCTTTGCAAAAACAGTACACTCCCGTATTAATAGAATAACCATGTTAACTTCTTCCCACCAAGTTGCACCTTGGGTAAAAGATATTTCTCAGTGTGTACAAGTTGTTGTGGATTTGAATTTTGATATTTTTTGGGGCGAATACGAGGGTAAGCGGATTGACATTGAAGAATTTTTGTCAGATATAATAGAAATGGACATCTACGGAGTGAAAGTTAAAACGCTTCCTCCGCTTAAGACAATGATACAACTGATTCTCCATCACTACAAGGATATGAATTCTATTTTTCTTCTCGTAACTCGTAAAAGTATTAAATACGATATGTTTAAGGATATATATTTTTTGCTTAGAAACAATCTTGATACAATCACATTGGACAAATTGTATGCGATGAGTAGTGAATATGAAATAATACCTTATATATTCTACATTCTGTATTATACCGGACAGGTCTTCGATGACGAAATACTAAAACAGTACATAGAAGCATTCTGAACCATAGTAAATAAAGTGGACAGGAAATTAGAAAAAAATTAACAACTTAAAGCTCCATGTAAAAGTTGTCCTCAACTTGATCAGGAGTAAGCCAGCCTAGGGAAGCATGAGGACGCTGGGAATTGTAA
>CALWTV010000045.1 GCA_944384555.1 uncultured Clostridia bacterium
CCTTTCAATGCATCTCTGCTGTCATCTTCTAAAAATTCTTTAAAATATCTTTCAAGATATGGGAAGAATGCAGGTGTAAATCCCCAACAATTCATGGAAACAGTTGTATCAAGTTCAACGGGAACAAATTCCGAACCATCTTCATATGCCGCACCGTTCTCGGTTTTGATTATTTTGGTGCGTTCAGTGATGTTTATAAGATTTCCGTTTGAATCAGTCTCACATATGCCGCGTGCTACATGACCGTTTTCAGTGAGAGTATTTCCAAGTCTGTATCCAGCCATGCAAAAGCTTTCTTTATCTGATTCTAACTGTGTATTTTTCATATATTCTGCGATTTTTAAATATGCGTCTCTGCCGTAAAAATCATCAGCATTTATAACTGCGAAACAATCATCGATTACATTTTTTGCGCATAAAACCGCGTGACCGGTTCCCCATGGCTTAACACGTTCCGCAGGGATATTATAAGCACCTGTAAAAGAATCAAGCGACTGAAAAACGTATTCAACCTTTATTTTATCTTCAATTCGTTTTCCGACAGTTTCTTTAAATATATCTTCATTTTCTTTCTTTATGATAAATACTACTTTATTAAAACCGGCTTTAATTGCGTCATACACGGAGAAGTCGAGAATAAATTCACCTGATTGTGTGATTGGGTCAATCTGCTTAAGTCCGCCGTATCTTGAGCCCATACCAGCCGCCATAACAAGTAATGTCATGAAAATCCCTCCTTAAAATAAATTTGGTCGTATACTATTGTATCGCAAAACCGCTTCAATTTCAAATACAATACTATAATTTAACAAATTGTTAACACTTATAAGTGAAAAACGATTATTGACAAGCTATATGTTTATATATAAAATAATAAGGTAAAAATAATATTTATTTAAGGAGATTGAAAAATGAAAAAAATAGCTTTTATTCTATTCATTATCATGGCGATAATGATATCGGCAGTTTCATGTTCCGGAAGCTTTGATACGATAAAGGTAATGGCGTTAAAAGGTCCCACCGGAATGGGAATGGCAAAAATCATAAACGACAATACAAGCAGTGTATATGATATTACAATCGCAGGTGCACCGGATGAAATTACCGCGGAAATAATAAAAGGTACGTATGATATCGCCGCAGTTCCGACAAACCTCGCTCCTATATTGTACGAAAAAACAAACGGTGCTTTATACATTGCCGCAGTAAATACCGGTGGTGTGCTGTATGTACTTGAAAACGGTGACACTATTCAAAGTATAAATGATCTTGAGGGTAAAAAAATATATGCAACCGGTCAAGGCTCAACTCCCGAGTATATTCTTTCATATATTCTTGAGGCGAATAATATAAATGCAGAAGTAGAATATTTAACCGAACATTCCGAACTCGCAACACTTATGACTTCGGGTGATGTTGTACTCGGTATGCTCCCTGAACCCAATGTAACATCAGTTTTAAAAGGAAATACTGATGTGAGAATAGCACTTAATTTAACAGAAGAATTCAATAAAATTGCTGGTGACAGTGCGGCACTTTATCAGGGCTGTATCGTTGTAAATAAGGATTTCGCTGATAACCACCGTGACGAACTCGATAAATTTTTAACTGAATACAAAGCCTCAGTTGAGTTTGTTAACAGCAACATTTCCGAAGCGGCTAAGATGATTGAAACCGCCGGAATCATTCCGAAAGCTCCTGTTGCGGAAGCAGCAATTCCAAACTGCAACATCATGTATCTTGACGGCAGTGAAATGCAGACAAAATTAAACGGATTCTTTGAAGTGTTGTTTGCGGCAAATCCTGCATCAATCGGCGGAGAAATGCCATCAGCTGATATTTATCTCAAATAATATAAATGTATGTTTAAAGAAAAATCCGTCTCTTTTTTGAGAACTCTGGCGGTAATAGTTTTTTGGATTTTAATTTGGTGGGGAGCATCATCTATCGTAAATCGAGAGGTAATGCTTCCCTCCCCGATTCGAGTAATCACAAGATTGTTTGAGTTATCGCTTACTTCTGTATTTTGGTTAAGCATGGCGCTATCTCTTGCAAGAGTGATTGCAGGATTTATGCTCGGATTATTATTTGGCGTGGTTCTTGCGTCGGCGTCATATAAAGTCCCTGTACTGCGATATCTTTTTTCGCCTTTATTAACCGCAATAAAAGCGACTCCAGTGGCTTCATTTATAATTCTCGCCCTTGTGTGGCTTGGAAAAAATTCCGTGCCTGTATTTACTGCGTTCCTTATGGTAATCCCGGTTATATGGAGTAATGTATACACAGGACTGTCGAATATTGATAAAAATTTAACTGAAGTAACTAAGGTATTCGGTTTTTCAAGATTCAAAACGATTAAAATACTTATAATCCCTTCCGTTATGCCATATTTTTTCTCAGGTGCGGTTACTGGTATAGGTCTTGCGTGGAAAGCCTCGGTTGCCGCAGAGGTGTTATGCACTCCTTCAAATTCAGTTGGAAAAATGCTGTACGATTCAAAGCTCTATCTTGAAAGCGCGGATTTATTCGCTTGGACTGCATCTGTTATCGTTTTCAGCATAATACTCGAGCGTCTTTTTAAATATCTTATATCAAAATTAGGCAAAAAATATAATACCGGAGGTTCTAATTTTGCCGGCAATTCAAATTAAATCTGTTTCAAAATCATTCGGAGAAAAAATAATTTTTAAATCTCTCAATATGGAATTTCCTGAAAAAGGTATTGTCTGTGTTATGGGTGCTTCCGGTTTCGGAAAAACCACTTTGCTCAGACTTATAGCTGCTCTTGATTCTCCGGATTCTGGAGAAATTAATTTTTATATACATGGAAATAAGATAAAGTGTCCTGCAATTTCAGTTGTATTTCAAGAGACAAGATTATTTGAGTGGCTTACTGTCAAAGAAAATTGTACCGTTGTTATGGATAAGCATAAAAATACATCTTATGCAGATGAAATTCTTGAAAAGCTTTATTTATCAAATGAAAAGGATAAATATCCATCACAATTATCAGGCGGTATGCGTCAGCGTGTTTCAATCGCTCGCGCGCTGTGCCATGGCGGAAATATATTTTTACTTGACGAGCCATTTAAAGGACTTGATTTTTCTCTGCGTGAAAGTGTTATGAATACGCTTGTTGAAAATATAAATCCGGAGAAAAACGAAGGTTTATGTATTATTGTCACACACGATATACGTGAAGCGGTCAAAATCGCCGATACAATATTTGTTTTTAACGATACAGACGAATTTAAAATCGTAAACATTGATATTCCGCGTCAAACAAGAGATGTTAACTCAATCATTGAAAAAAACTTTAGTATTTCTTTTTAAGTTGACAAAACAACGGATTTGTATTAAAATTATATCAATGAAATTAATGAAAGAACAGGTGAATATTTTGAATAATAATTTATACCCGCTTAAATTGATCCCCGTTTCAAAGGAAACTATTTGGGGCGGAGACCGCTTAAAAAAATCATATAATAAAAAAGCTGATTTTGAAAATATCGCGGAATCATGGGAATTGTGTGTGCGTCCTAAAGAAATGAGTATGATCGCAAATGGTGAATGCAAAGGACAGAGTTTAGGTGATTATATAAAATCAAATGGAACTTCTGTTATATGCGAAAACTTTAATTCTGACCGTTTCCCTTTGCTTATAAAGTTTATCGATGCGCGTGACCGTCTTTCAATTCAGGTTCACCCAGATGATGAATATGGTCTGAAAAATGAAAACGAATTCGGAAAAACCGAGATGTGGTATATAGTCGAAGCTGATGAAGGCGCACAGCTTGTATATGGTTTAAAACAAGGCTGTACCGTTGAGGATTTCCGTAAAGCGGTTGATGCAGGCGAAACCGAATCAATGCTTAATTTTGTTAATATCCATGCCGGAGAAACTTATTTTATTCCTTCAGGCTTAGTTCATGCAATTGGTGCCGGTATACTTATAGCAGAAATACAGCAGAACTCAGACGTAACTTATCGTGTATACGATTATAACAGACGTCAGGCGGACGGAACACTGCGTCAGCTTCACACCGAAAAGGCACTTGATGTTATTAAGCCGCTTACATCTGATGAAATCGAAAAAATACGTTTTAGCAAAGGTAATTCCGGTAATGATACGCTTGCAAACTGCGATTATTTCAAAGTAAAACGTCTTAATATAGATGGTAAGACTGAACTTTCTGCTGATAAAAAAACATTCCAGTCATTGCTTTGTATGAGCGGAAACGCTAAAATTAATTTTGGCGGCAATGATTACGAAATTAATAAAGGTGATTCTTATTATATTCCGGCAGGAATGGGTGCATACAGCATATCAGGTAAAGCAGAAATTATAGTTTCAGAAGTTTAATTTAATATTTATTTTTTAATATCCGTTTTATTGTAATATTACTCTGTCACATTTTGAATAATTATTATATATTAAATTTTATATAATAAATAAAAAATAATTTTTAATATTTAATATAATAATTAATAAATTGTTGACATATTAATTTATTTTGTATATAATATATATATTATTTTATATATTTATAAAGGAGTAGTTACAGTGAGACGGGTATTATCAATTATATTGACAATTTTAATAATGGGTACGTCTGTTTTGTCATGCAGTTCAGGTGAAGATTCTAAAAACACAGCATCTACTGAGCAACAGACATCTTCAGCTGATACTGTACAGTCTGATGAAACTTCTCAGTCTGATGACATATTGGAAAATCGTAAAAATGTTCAAGATTCTCTGCCTAATAATTTAGATTTTAACGGCGCTACTCTTCAAATGATTGTTCAAACTGAACATTACAATGACGCTACTGTTGAGGAATTAACAGGCGAGCTTGTTGATGACGAAGTTTATATGAGAAACTCTCGAGTTTCCGAACGTTTGAACATAGTTATAAATCCAGCTATTCAAACAGACTATGGCTCAATAAGTAGTATGGTAGGTGCGAGCGTAATGGCAGGAGATGGAGCATATGACCTTGTGCTTCAGCATGCTGTTACAGCTGGAGGAAACGCTTTACAGGACTATTTCATAAACTGGTATGAAGTACCCTATGTTGATTTTACAAAGCCATGGTATCCTCAAGAATCAATAAAAGACCTTACAATAAAAGATCAAATGTATATCACTGTCAGCGATATGTGTCTTTCACTTACTAAAAATACGTACTGCATGTTTTTTGACAAAGTTGTAGCAGAACAATATAATTTAGAAAATATGTATGATATTGTAAATCGCGGTGAGTGGACTTTGGACAAACTTAGAGAAACTACAAAAGATATATATGTAGATGTAGACGGAAACGGAAAATCTGATAAAAATGACTTTTTTGGATTTGCAACAGATTTATTCAGTAATATAAATACATATTTATGGTCATGCGATCAGCCTATTGTTGAATTTACTGAAGATGACCAGGTTATTGTGCATTATACGGAAGAAAAAACTGCTAACATAATCGAAAAAATTACAGATTTAATTTTTAACCAGGTAGGCGGTATCGGAGGAAATGAACACAGATACGGTTTGACCCTTTTTGAAGAAGGACACGCTTTATTCTGTAACAGTTTAATCGGATACAGTGCGATTTATTTAGGTGACTATGAAAATGAATTCGGAATAATTCCCTATCCTAAATATGATGAAGCTCAGGAAAACTATTATACTATGGTAGATGGTAACTTTTCTGTAATCGCTGTTCCAAGAAGTGTTGATACATCTAAACTGGAAATGATAGGTGCGGCAACTGAAGCCTTAAGTGCTGACAGCTGGAAAAATGTTATTCCTAAATATTATGATATCACTCTTAAAGTACGCAACGTAAGAGACCAAGAATCAGTTGCAATGCTTGACATGATTATGGAAGGACGTGTAGTCGATTTTGCATATTTGTACGATAACTGGGAAGGATTTGTGTTTGAAACTCAGAATATCGTAGCAAATCAACAGGATTTTGCTTCATATGTAGCAAAGCGTGTTAAGCTCAAAACAAAAATATATGAAAAACGTCTTGAATTTTTCAGTGAACGTCAACCTTAATTTCGTAAATTAATAATTTTAGCAGTTAACTGATAATATTTGTCTTTTAACTGCTTTATTTATAATATTACATACTTTTATAATAAAAATCTATTTATTTTATTATAGTAATATGATATAAATTAATATGTAAAATTATTTGAAAATATAGATAAAGGAGATTCAAAATGGACAGTAAACAATGGTTCAAAGCGGCGAAATACGGCATGATGATTCACTGGGGACTTTATTCACTTCCTGCCGGAGAATGGAAAGGCAAACGTATGCCATATATAGGTGAGTGGGCTCAGGCATATTTCAGGATACCTAATGCAGAATACTCTTTGCTTGCGAATGCATTTAATCCAATTCTTTTTAATTCTGATGAATGGGTAAAGTTGGCGTTGGACAGCGGAATGAAATATATGGTAGTTACAAGCAAGCATCATGATGGCTTTGCGATGTATCACTCAAAGGTTGACAAATATAATGTCGTAGACGCTACTCCATTCAAACGAGATGTTATTGAGGAACTTGCAAATTCATGTGCAAAATATGGATTGAAATTTGGACTTTATTATTCTCAGGACTTAGATTGGCATGAACCTAACGGTGGCGGATATACCGCAGGCCATACATGGTGCGGTGTTGGAAGCTGGACTAATGACTGGGATTTTCCTGATAACGATAAAAAAGATTACTCTCAGTGCTTTGAGAGCAAAATAAAACCTCAAGTGAAAGAAATTCTAACTCAGTACGGTGATTTATGTCTTATATGGTTTGATGTTCCCTTCACTATTTCAAAGCCACAGAGTGCGGAATTATATAATATGGTGAAAAAATATCAACCGAATTGTCTTATAAATTCAAGAATTGGCAATGGCGAATGTGATTACCGTTCACTCGGAGACAATGAGATTTCAGACCATGATTTCGGCGATGAACTTGTTGAAACTGCGGCTACTCTCAATGATACATGGGGATATAAAAGTTTTGATCAAAACTGGAAAAATGCTGATGAGGTAATACGCATTAAAAAACACCTTAATTCACGCGGAATAAATTACCTGCTTAATGTAGGACCAGATTATTTAGGAAGAATTCCAGCCCCCTCAGCCGATATTTTGAGAGCGGCAGGACTTGCAGATAAATAAAAATATAACCGGATTAATCTGTTTTTTGAGACTAATCCGGTTTTTATTATTTAACTTTATATTTTATAATTTTTTAAATGCTTCAACGCCGTGTTTGCAAAGTGGGCAAATATAATCTTCCGGAAGTGTTTCTCCTTCATATATAAATCCACATATTTCACATACATATCCTGTTTTTTCTTCAAATTTCGCAGGAGAGGGTTTTATATGCTCGAAATAATAAGCATAAGTTACGGATTTATCAGAAGAAAGCGTTTTTGCTTCAGTAACTTCAGCGATGAAAATTGTATGAGTTCCGCAATCAGTTTTTTCAATTACTTTACCTGAGATAAATGCATTTGTATATTTAGGTATATAACGCAGACCGTTTGAGCTTCTTATATTAGATTCATAACCGGCAAACTTGTCTGTATCTCTGCCGCTTTGGAACCCAAACTGTTGGAATAATTTAAACGGAGCATCTTCAGTGAGTACACTTACATTGAATATTCCAGTTTTCATTATCATATCATGAGATAAATTTGATTTATTTACGGCAATTGCGATTCTCTTTGGATTGTCCGTAATCTGCATAACGGTATTTATTATACAGCCATTGTCTTTATCTCCGTCTTTTGATGTCAGTACAAATAATCCATAAGAAAGTTTAAATAAGGACTGAGCGTCTACTGTAGAAGCATCTTTTGATTCAATAGTAGAAGTGCCGCTATTTTCTTCGGGCATCATTGAATTTTTAATTGAAGCTACAAGCGCATCAATTTCATCAATCTGATTATCTTTTAACGATGAACGAATGGTAATTTTATTTTCAAGGATATTTATATTTTTAAGCTTTTTGAACATCTCGGCCATAAGACCGCCAGCAGTAGGAGCCCATGAACCATTTTCAACAAACGCAACTGTTCTATTTTGAAGGTTATGATGTTTAATTTCGTTCAATACGTTTTCCATATTACAGAATATGCCCGCATTGTAAGTTGCCGAAGCAAATATAAGATGACTGCATCTGAACGCTTCAGAAACTATAACAGACGGATGTGTTACAGATACATCATACATAGCAATATTTTTTACACCAGCTTTAGCAAGCTTTGCCGCAATAATCTCAGCTGCATTTTGAGTGTGACCATAAATTGAGCCGTATGCAATCATAACAGCGTTTTCTTCTGGTTGATATGTGCTCCATTTTGCATATTTTCCAATAAACCAGCTTATATTTGAACGCCATATGGGACCATGAAGCGGACATATCATGTTTATTTCAAGAGTTGCCGCTTTTTTTAGGAGTGCCTGTACCTGATTTCCGTATTTGCCTACTATATTAGTATAGTAACGGCGCGCATCGTCAAGCCAATCACGCTCAAATGTAGTTTCGTCTGCGAAAATATTGCCGTTAAGTGCACCGAATGTTCCGAACGCATCGGCTGAGAACAAAATTTTATCGGTTAAATCATAGCTTACCATAGCTTCCGGCCAGTGAACCATCGGAGCCATCACGAAAGTAAGGGTATGATTTCCCAAATTTAAAGTATCACCTTCATTTATAACAACTGCACGCGAGTCAATATCAAAATTGAAAAACTGCTTAATCATTGTAACTGTTTTAGAGTTGCAAACTATTTTTATATCCGGATAACGCATTACAACTTCAGCCATAGTAGCACAGTGGTCAGGTTCCATATGATTTACAATTAAGTAATCAAGTTTACGATGTCCGAGTACAAATTCAAGATTTTCAAAAAACTGCTCACTAACTGCTTTGTCTACAGTATCCAGAAGTGCGGTTTTTTCATCAATTAGTACATATGCATTGTATGATACTCCACGAGGAATAGGATATACATTTTCGAATAAAGAGATGCGTCGGTCATTTGCACCAACCCAATATAAATCCTTGCTTATATTATACGAATTCTGCATTAATACTGGTCTCCTATCATTATTATTTTATATTTTAATTATATACTTATTATCTTATTTTTTCAAGTGACTTAGTCACAATTTTCAAAAAAGTTAAATTTTTGAGATATCAAAACTGATAATTTATATTTTTTAAGCAATTTACTTATTGTAAATTTTATTTGCTAATTTTTTTAATTTATATTGACAAAAACATAATTACCATTTATAATTGTATTAATTCATATACATCATTATGTTTAATATAAAATCCAATCAAAATCTCCCCTATTCAAATATTAAAAATAATAAAGGAGAATATGATATGAGCAACGTGCAGTATTTAGAAGAAATCGAAAATGTTAAAAACTTTTATTTAACCTTACTAAGCAATGCGCCAGCAGAAATAATAAAAAATTCTAAAATTGTGGGCAGTGCATACTTTAAAAAATACCCCAATGGACCATGCGGTGCGGACAGTCATCATTTTCCAATGGGACGAGCAATTCTAAAAGAAGGTTTTTATGGAATATACAAAAAGACTTCTTTAAACAAAGATAAAGTCCAAGACGAAGTTTGCTCAAAAATGCTTGAGGCAGTATCAGAAATATATAAATCAGCAATTTCATATATAAAAAATATTCTGATGAGGCTTTGGAACAAGCTGAAAATTCTGATGACAGCGATAAGCAAAGATTAATTCGTATTTCCGAAAACTGCCGCGAAATTTGCGAACATGAACCAAACAGCTTTTATGAGGCGGTACAGACGTTTTGGTTTGCATGGA
>CALWTV010000046.1 GCA_944384555.1 uncultured Clostridia bacterium
AAATTAGATGTGTTTTTATAGTTGCTATGTTATGTGCTTAAAATTTTATTGTATTAGCCGCTCACTAAAACTTTTTTCTCTTTTTATCGGAAGAGAAAAAAGTTTCATCAAAAAAGAGAAACCTCTGGTACCCCTTAGTTTCGCGAATCATCCGATTTTCTAGAAACCGTTTTCGATTCCCGGTTTGCGTGGTGCTTTTGTTTGCTTATAAATATTTTGTGCCAATCGTTTCCTTTACTAATTATGAATTATGCATTATGCATTATTTTTAAATGCACATATTGGCATAAATGCCGCCTTTTTCGAGAAGTTCCTCATGAGTTCCCGTTTCCGCAATCTTGCCTTTGTCAAGTACGATAATTTTATCCGCGCGGCGAACCGTTGACAGCCTGTGCGCAATTATAAATATAGTACGGCTTCCGGCAAGCGAGTTTATCGCCGCTTGAATATCCGCTTCTGTTTCCGTATCGACTGATGAAGTAGCTTCGTCTAAAATCAAAATCGGGGTATTTCTCAAAATCGCTCTCGCTATGGCGATACGCTGTTTCTGACCGCCCGAAAGTCTCATTCCCCTCTCACCTACTACGGTATTATATCCGTCGGGAGTCGCTTCGATAAATTCATCAGCGCGCGCCGCCTTTGCCGCTGCTCTTATCTGCTCATCAGTTGCGCCGCCAGTTCCGAACGCTATATTCTCAGCGATTGTGCCATTAAACAGAAATACGTCCTGCAAAACAAGCGATATATTGTTTCTGACTGATTCCACAGTAAAATCACGTATATCCTTACCGTCAATCAAAACACGTCCGCCGGTTGGGTCATAGAATCGCTCAATTAACGCAATTGAGGTAGTTTTTCCAACGCCCGTAGGTCCGACAAGTGCAATCATCTCGCCTTTTTTCGCCTCAAAAGAAACTCCATCAAGAATTGTATCTCCGTTATCGCTATATTTGAACTGTATATTTTCAAATGCAACTTCCCCTTTCGCCTTGCCCATATCAACCGCATTAGGCGAATCCTTTATATCACATTCCGCGTCAAGCACTTCAAAAACACGCTCCGCTCCCGCAAGCGCACTCTGAACATCTTCAAACAATCTCGCAAGTACTGTAAGCGGCGAATAGAACAAACCAAGATACATAAAAAAGCCGACTATATCGGAAACTTCCATAGCTCCCCTCAGCGCAAGCATACCGCCAAGACCAACCACAATTACCGTTCCCATAGAAGTTATAAATTCAACAGAGGGATTAAAAATCGCGTTTACGAAGTTAGCGTGAATATTTACGTCGCTGTAATGGCGGCAGTCCCTCGTCATTCTTTCATGCTGATTTCCCTCGGCACAGAATGCCTGAATCTCCTTCATTCCAGAAAGATTATCCTGAATCGTGCCGGAAAGCTCGCCTAAAACACGCTGATTTATCTTAAATAACGGCGATACCTTTTTTGAAAAAATCACACCCGACAGCAAAACAAACGGTACCGGAATCAGCGCAAGCAGCGCAAGTATCGGATTTATTGTAAAAATCATCACCGCAACACCGATTACAAGCACAAGATTTCCGAATAAATCAGGTAGTGAATGCGCTATCAGCACTTCAAGCAATCTTGTATCATTTATAATACGGCTCATAAGCTGACCGGTTTGCTTATCGCCGTAATATTTAAGCGACAGCGATTGAAGTTTGTCATATGTTTTAAGCGTAAGTCCTCCGACAAAATTCCATGCCGCGATATGCGATACATACATCGTTATAAAGCGGAACAGCGCACGCAGAGCGTATGCGGCAGTTAAAATAATCGCATATGTAATAATGTCACGCGCCGTGTCATTGTCCATTGCGGTAAGCGACGCGGTCAGACGGCGGACGATTTCCGGCGTCACGAGATTCAAAACAGACGCGCACAAGAGCGATATTACCGAGAGTACAAGCTCGCGCGCGTATTCTCCAGACATTTTCAGAAGTCGTAAAATCATACTAAAATACCTTTTCTTTCTTAAAAATTGTTGATAATTTAATGCGCAGATACTTTTTAAACATCAGCATGTTCATTTTAACAATAATTATATATCATTTTATCACTATGTCAAGTGAATTTAATAATTTAATAAATATGATTTTCGCAGACTTCAAAATTACAAAATTTTAATTTCGTCTATATAATATAAAATATGGAAATATTAATTTATTAATAAATTATTTTTATGCAATATATCCAATTAATAAAAAATCTCATATTTTATTTATTCCTGTGGGAAATCTAAGAACTTTTAAACAAGCTTGTGGATAACCCTGTGTAAACTGTGTAAAACCTTATATATGCTGATATTTTATCAACAGTATCCACAGTAAGCCTTGTGGATAACTCTATTTTTTCTCCACAATTCTTTTTTCCAAATTTTATAATAATAGAAAATTATTTTTTTTCAAAAAACAGTTGACAAATTATATTTTTTATGATTGATGTGTATATTAGTAATTATATATAAAAAAGGAAATTAATCCCTTAAAAGAACTAATTTCCTTTTATTATTATCAAAGCTATTCACTTGCGGAAACACAGTCTCATTTCACTTGTATCCGCAAATTCAATTATCAGAATTCTATGTAATGCTATTCCTGCTTTAAAGTACCTTTTAAAATATTAAGCAATTTCAATAGATACCGGCGAGGTAAAAACAAGTATAATCTGAATTGAGCGAGAATATAAATTATATTAGAAATTTTCCTTTATAGCTGCCAGACAATCCTTGCAGATTCTCTTGCCATTATAGAAAATAACGTCATCAGCATTTCCGCAGAAGATGCAGGAAGGTTCATACTTTTTGAGAATTATTTTATCCGCATCTGTGAAAATTTCAATAGCGTCGCGCGGACCGAGGTCAAGATTTTTACGAATTTCTATAGGGAGTACGATTCTTCCGAGTTCATCAATTTTTCTTACGATACCTGTTGATTTCATTTTTTCTGTTTCCTTTCATTTTTTTTAATTTAATAAATACGACATATTTAAGTATAATGCAGGTGATATGCCAAGCTGCAACCAGCTATTGCTTTCAGCCAAAAAACAATCAAAAACTCTACGGTTTCATATTATTGCAGATAAATAATAAAACCCACAAATTTATCAGCTGAGCGCAGCACAGGAACAAATATACATAAAACGTATTTTTCTGATAAACAGCCGTATATTTTTTTAAGTATACTTAGTTAATACAAAGTCGTGATTCAATTTTAATAACGTTGAATACCGATTTTGTAAATAAAATTTCTGTATTCCAATAACCGTAATAATGCAAATCACCTTTTTGTGACCCTATTTATATGCCCCTTTATATGTTACCACAAATTGAAATTAATGTCAACCTTTTTTGATAATTTTTTTTGAGAAATTTAAAAGTTTTAAGCTCTTATAACAAATGCATAATTAAAATTTAATAAATTGTGTATGATTAAAGATTATTTAACTGTTGAAATATGTCGAATTAAAAAACATATTATTTTACTATAATATGTAACGATATAATTATAGTTTACATGCATTTATTTCCCAACACTAATATATATATTTCAAACCTATAATTGTAATTTAATCAAAAACATTGTAACAAATTAAAACCTATTTTTCGACAAAATCAAACAATTTCGAGGAGGATATCTTATTAAATGCTAGGCAAATGCTTTTCCGCAATATGTATTATATCTATAATTTTCGCCTGTTTTACCGGAAACATCGGAAACATGGCAAATGCTATACTTGACGGAGCTTCGCGGGCAGTCACTTTATCATTTGACCTGCTCGGAATGATGTGTCTTTGGTGCGCGATTCTGAAAGTAGCCGAAAAATCCGGAGCTATCGAATTTTTAGCAAAACTGCTTCGCCCGATTCTAAAACTTATATTCCCCGACGCATACAAAAACGGTTCCATTACCGCTATAACTGCTGCGATATCCGCAAATATACTCGGTATCGGAAATGCCGCCACTCCCCTTGCAGTAAACGCAATGCAAAAAATGCAGGAAACAAATGATACACCCGACACTGCGACAGATGACATGGTTACATTCACTGTACTTGGGACTGCCTCGCTTGACATTCTCCCGACAACACTTCTCGCGATGCGGCGGGCGGCGGGTTCAGCGGAACCATACAAAATAATAATCCCGATTTGGATATGTTCAGCCTGTTGTGCGGCTTTTGCGGTTATGCTTGCGAGAGGTTTATGTATCTGCGGACGGCTGAACCGCTCAAAAAAAACTTGATTTTAACTAAAAGTACAGGGAAAAAATAATGAATATAGAATTTATCTCGTCTTTAATAATACCGTTTATTATGCTTGCGGTATCGCTTATAGTATTATCCCCGAAGAAAAATTACTTTGATGAATTTTTAATCGGGGCAAAAGAAGGTGCGTATTCGGCATTTAATTTACTGCCTACATTGATTGCGCTGATTGTGGCTTTATCAATGTTTTCAGCGTCGGGTGCAGTTGATTTTATCGCAGAACTGCTTGCGCCTGTATGCAGTGCGATAGGCGTTCCGTCAGAACTGCTCCCACTTTTGATTACACGTCCAGTATCAGGAAGTGCCGCAAGCTCCGCTTATCTTGATTTGCTCTCAAAATACGGAGCCGACAGTTTCGCCGGACTGTGCGCCTCAGTAATAATGGGGTCATCAGACACTCTAATATATGTAATCGCAGTATATTTCGGTGCGGTCAGTGTAAAGAAAACACGCCATACCTCGTTTACTGCGTTTATCGTAATGCTTTTCTGTATATTTCTTTCATGTGCGATAGCCAGAACTTTTTTCACCTGATGATATATATGTCTGTTAAAATTAAACATAGGTTCAGTGGTTGGTTTTTATTAAATTTATCACCAATAATTCCGGTCAAGCGTTCTGAGCGATATTGCCTCAGCTAAATGATGCGCCAAAATAAGCTCTGATTTATCTAAATCTGCAATGGTTCTTGCGACTCTCAGTATTCGGTCATGTCCTCTCCCCGAAAGTGAAAGCCGTTTAAATGCTGATTCTAACATTTTTTCTGCGGCAGGCTCAAGAACGCACATATTATTTATCTGAGAATGTGTAAGGCTTGAGTTGCCCGTAAACGAACCGTCATCATTCATTCTCAATTTTGCAAATTCTCTTGCCGCATTCACGCGCGCTCTAATTTCTGCTGAGGTTTCCGACGGCTTTGATGATATCATTTCCTCATAAGCAAGCGACGGCACTTCTATCTGAATATCGATTCGGTCAAGCAAAGGACCGCTGATTTTTGAGAGATATTTTTTTCGCTCGCCATCAGTACATGTACATTTTATATGCGTATGACCGTAATAACCGCACCGACAAGGATTCATCGCACAAACCAACATAAACACGCAGGGATATGTAACACGCCCAGCGGCACGTGTTATTGTAACTTTGCCGTCCTCGAGTGGCTGTCTGAGCGATTCGGTTACCATTTTCCCGAATTCAGGCAGTTCATCTAAAAACAAAACGCCGTTGTGGGCGAGTGAGATTTCACCGGGCATTGGAACTGTTCCGCCTCCTACAAGCGACACCGCACTCATTGTATGATGAGGCGAACGAAACGGACGTTTTCGGATAAGCGGATTTTCGCTCGAAAGCATACCCGAAACTGAATGAATCTTAGTAGTTTGAAGCGACTGTTCAAATGTCATATCAGGTAAAATCGTAGGTATACGCTTTGCAAGCATTGACTTACCAGTACCGGGCGGACCTATTAAAAGTACGTTATGCGCTCCGGCGGCGGCAATTTCAAGCGCGCGTTTAGCTTTTTCCTGTCCCTTTACATCGGAAAAATCCAAACCATCGTATATATTATTATCATCTGCGGAAAATTCAGCCGGTTGGACAGGCTCAATTTGAATTTTTCCGTTAAGATGTGAGATTACGGAATTTAAATCATCAGCCGGATATACGGATATACCGTTTACGACGCTTGCCTCTGCGGCGTTGTCACGCGGCACGAATACTTGAGTTAATCCTGCGTCACGGGCGGCTATAACCATTGAAAGCACACCACGAACCCCTCGTATTTTTCCCGAAAGCGACAGCTCACCGATAAAACATTTATCAGATAAATCAGTATCGCCAAGTGCGCCGGACGAATGAAGAATGGCTGTTACAATCGCAAAATCATATGAGGAGCCTTCTTTTTTGCGGTCTGCGGGAGCGAGATTAACTGTCATATCCATAGCGGGGAAAACATATCCCTGATTTACGGCTGCGGCTCGTACACGTTCTTTTGACTCACGCACAGCAGCGTCCGGAAGACCGATAAGTTCAAACTTTTCAAATCCGTTTCTTACGCTGCATTCTACTGTGACTATATAGCCGTCTATTCCATAAAGCCCTGCGCTATATGCGACTGACAACATTTTAATATTTCTCCTTTCCCACAGATTATTGAAATATTTCCAAAGATATTTCCCGCTATTAATTTATTTTACCATATTAATTACGTAATGTCAATTAACTTGCTATTATTGTCGAATACATAGGATAATATATTCATAAATTTAATTAATTTTAGAAATATGTTGTATATTACGACGGCATTTTCGACTTTATTCGATTTCTTATGACATTTTACTTATTTTGTAAAAATTCTGACTGTCGATAAAATATCAAGATATACTGCGTACATATCCGCTTTATTACTAATTTTATTAATATTACGTCAGAATATATTGTTATTTTATTAGCGATTAAGTATTGTTTATTTGATTTTGTTCACCTATATATTATTTATGATATTTTTTATTTTATTTTGTTCACTTTAACGTTAATTATGAGCATTTTTCACATTTTTGCTTTCAAAAAATTAAAAATATATTAATATTACTCTTGACAAACCTATTTCTCTATTGTAAAATAATATATAATAAAATTAATTTTATGAATTTTTATATAAAAATAAATATTATAAAAGGAGGCATATATCAGAAAATGAAAAATACACGCATAATCTCAGCAATTCTTGCATCTATAATAATGGCAGGAACTTTACTTGTATCATGCAGTGACAATAACAACAAATCTACAGAAAGTACAACTCAGGCAAATACACAAGCTAATGATTTGTCTTCAAACACAGCTGATAGCGATTCTCAAACAATTTCCGGAGAAACTGCTATGGCTCCAGACTTGCCGGCAAAAGACTACGATGGAACCGACTTTGTCATCCTTGACCGCTACGACCCTACAGAAGGCTGGGGTTGGGGTAACCGTGATATTTATGCCGAGGAGCTTAACGGAGAAGGAGTCAATGATGCAGTTTTTATGCGAAATTTGGCTGTTGAAGAAAAATTCAATGTAAAAATTAAGGAACACGCTGTAGATTTAAGCGTTATACTCAGTACGCTTAGAAATGTTGTTCAGGCGGGAGACACTGCATATGACCTCGTCGCTCCTAATTTTCAAGAAGCTATAAAAATGGCACAGGGACAGCTTATATATGACCTCAGAGAAATGGATTACGTAAATCTTGATGCGTCATACTGGGATCAGAGCATGATTGAAGACACATCAATTGACCACCGAGTTTTCTATGCAATCGGAGATATTTCAATCATGGCAAACGACGCCACATGGATAATGATGTTTAACAAGCAGGCAATCACAGATAATAATCTTGAAGACCCGTATCAAATTGTACGCGATGGAAAATGGACCTTTGACAAATTCTATGAAATGGCAAGCGATTTTTCACGCGACCTTGACGGAGACGGTAAATTCGGAGAAGAAGACCAGTATGCTCTCGTCACCTCAAATGACTCTCTTCAGGGATTTTTCTATGCAGCTGATATCAAGGTAATAGAAAAAGATGAAAATGATTTACCAATAATCTCTCCTTTATCAGAAAAAGTAACATCTGTAGTTGAAAAAACAGTCCAAATTATGAAGTCGGAAAACTTGGTTTATAACAACAGTGAATCTGGAAGAACTCATCTTTCCGGTCAGGCGGTTTTTGAAGAAGGACGGGGGCTTTTCTACGCCGAGGTAATGCAGTGCGTTATTCGTCTGCGTGAAATGGAAATTGACTTTGGAGTTCTTCCGTTCCCGAAATATGATGAAAATCAGGAAAACTATACTACATATATACATGCAAATGCTGCATCATGCATAACTATCCCGCTGAGTGCCGGCGATGCTGAAAAGTCGCAGATTATCCTTGAAGAAATGGCTTATCAATCACAGAAATATCTGCGTCCTGCTTATTATGACCAAGCGCTCCGCTCAAAGCATATGCGCGATGAGGAATCTTCAGAAATGCTTGACATTATTCTTGCAGGAAGAATGAGCGACCTCGGCTACATTACCGACGTAGGTACGCTTTACAGCGGACTTATGGCGCAGATGGCGGCTGGCAAAACCGATGTAGCATCAACTTACGCAAAACGTGAAAAACTTACCTCAAAGCAGCTTGAAAAACTTATAGAGGAAATCGGTGAATACGGCAGCTGATATATTTTTATCAAATAAAAAATGGGGTATATGCTTGTATACCCCTATTTTGATATATTCAAAAATAAAAAACATATTTGACCAATTCAAATTTATTGAAAAAAATCAAATATGTTTCTTAATATGTTTACTTAAAAATCACGCATTGTAATAATATAAATATCTATTTGTTAGACCTTATATTTTCAATAGCGTTTCTTCTTTCAGTACAAGCTTTCTTACGTCTTATTCAGCAGCAGCTGTGGTATCTTCAGCGGCTGTGGTATCTTCACCAGCTGTAGTGTCTTCAGCGGCTGTGGTATCTTCACCAGCTGTGGTATCTTCAGCAACTGTGGTATCAGCTGAAGTATCGTCTGTATTTGTATCATCATCGCCGCATGCTGCCAAACTAACGAGCATAAGTGCTGCAAGAAGTACAGCAAATACTTTCTTTTTCATATTTTCCTCCATCATGTTTTTTAATGTTATTTTTTATGTAAACGCACAAATTTAGTGCGGTACATGCTTATAAAAAATACATTTGCTTTAACACCGGAATCTTTACAATTACTTATTTTCGACTAAACGCCAAATAAATTTTTATTTGTGCACAAAATTAATCATAATGACTGTAAACATTAACAATATTTCCTATTACTCACTTAATTAAGTTAAAAACCAATATTCAATTTTACAATCATTTTACACTAATATATTATATCATATTTATTTGAATTGTCAACTATAAACCGCACTATTTAGATAGTTTAATATCGACTTTAATCAACATTTTTTTAAAATAAGCAAATATTCTTTTATATAAACTAAAAAAATTATCAAAAATTGTATTTAAGTGATTATTTTACGTTTAATTTTAAAAAAAAAGACAGCAGGGAAGTTTTATCAAAAGAATATCCCCGCTGTTAAATTATTGTATTTGTTAAAAAAAATCATTCACCAAAAACCGCGCTATAATCTTTTTTGAATTTTTCCACACCGGCATCAGTCAATGGATGTTTTGTCATTTGTTCAAGCACACTGTATGGAACGGTTGCGATATCCGCGCCTGCGAGTGCGCAGTCTATAACATGAATAGGATTGCGCACGCTTGCCGCGATTATTTTTGTGCTGATATCATGCTTTTTAAAGATTTCGGCAATTGTGCGAATTAAATCGACACCTACCGCAGATACGTCATCAAGTCTGCCCACAAATGGCGAAACATAAGTTGCACCTGCTCTTGCTGCAAGAAGTGCTTGTGTCGCAGAAAATACGAGTGTTACGTTAGTTTTTATACCTTCGGATGAAAGTACCTTTACCGCTTTAAGCCCCTCTACGCCCATCGGAATTTTTACAACCATATTCGGGTGAATAGCGGCGATTTCGCGTCCTTCTTCAATCATACCCTCGGCGGTTTCGGTAGTCGCCTTAACTTCTCCGCTTATTGCCCCGTCAACGATTGACGTTATCTCGGAAATTACCTCTTTAAAATCTCTGCCTTCTTTTGCGATAAGGCTGGGGTTTGTGGTAACTCCGCAGATTATGCCCATATCGTTGGCTTTTTTGATTTGCTCAATGTTTGCGGTGTCGATAAAGAATCTCATTTTTTTAACCTTCTTTTTTATTTAAACAATTAATTTTTATATATTCAATTATAATAACCGCGCATTTTGATAACTGCAAAATTCGCTTTCTCTCTTAAAATCTTTTTAAAATGGATTTTTAAGAAAATTGGATAAATAATTAATTTGACTGTTTCTTTTTAATATTTTTGAGGCGTTTCATAACGTCATTTGTGCCTCTACCGAAATAATCGTGCAAAATTGAATATTCACGGAACAACTCATCATAAACTGCTGCATTTTCCGCGCACGGATAATATACTGTATCCTTAATTTTGCCCATCTGACGAGCCGCTTCGTATATATTGGCATGACCTCCGACGTCTTTTCCTGCCGCAACGCTTGCAAAAATTGCGCTTCCGAGTGCCGGTCCCTGAACGCTTCCCGCGATTTTAATCGGCATATTCAGGACATCAGCATATATCTGCATTGTCATCGGGTCTTTCTGGCTGATTCCGCCGCTTGCGTAAAATTCGTCAACAGGAACTCCATTTCTGCGGTAATTCTCAATTATTTCACGAGTACCGTATGCGGTAGCCTCAATCAATGCGCGGTAAATTTCCTCCGGCTTTGTCTGAAGTGTCATTCCGAGCATCATTCCCGAAAGGTCAACGTCTACAAGTACGCTTCGGTTGCCATTCCACCAGTCAAGCGCGACAAGACCGCTTTCTCCCGGTTTTAGTTTTTCCGCTTTCTCGCGCAGATATGCGTGAATATTTTTGCCCTGAGCCTTTGCTTCTTCATAATATGGCGCAGGCAGGCAATTTTCAATGAACCATGCGAAATGGTCGCCTACGCAGCTTTGTCCGGCTTCATATCCGTAAAATCCGGGCATAACTCCGTCAGCTACAACGCCGCACATTCCCGGGACTTGTTTTTCTTCCTCGCCCATTACGATATGGCAAGTTGATGTTCCCATAATCGCAAGCAGTTTCGCAGGTCCGTCAATTCCGACCGCAGGCAGGCAGACATGAGCGTCAACATTTCCTATCGCTACGGCAGTTTTTGTATTAAGTCCGGTCAGCTTTGCGGCTTCGGGTGAGATAAATCCGGCACGTTCGCCAAGCGGGGTTATCACGGTTCCGAGCTTTTCTTCTACCACATTTTCAAGTCTTGGGTCAAGCGCAGCAAAAAATTCCTTTGATGGGTATCCGGTTTTTTTATTCCAAATCGCCTTATATCCTGCGGTACAGCTATTGCGGGTTTCTTTTCCGCAGAGCTGCCAGATAATCCAGTCAGCGGCTTCAATAAATCTGTCAGCGGCTTCATAGATTTCCGGCGATTCGTCAAGAACCTGCCAAATTTTCGGGATTGCCCATTCCGACGAAATTTTGCCGCCGTAGTTTTTGAGCCAGTTTTCGCCACGTTTTTCTGCAATTTCGTTAAGTTTATTCGCCTTATCCTGCGCCGCGTGATGCTTCCACAGCTTTACATATGCGTTAGGCTCTGATTTATATTCGTCTAAAAAGCAAAGCGGAGTTCCGTCACGTTTTACGGGAAGAATCGTGCAGGCAGTAAAGTCGGCTCCTACACCGATAACATCATCGGCATTTACACCGCTTTTTTCGAGGACTGCGGGAATCGTGTGGGATAAAACATCGAGATAATCCTGCGGGTGCTGAAGTGCGAAATCAACGCCTAATTTCGTGCCATCGGGCAGAGCGGTATCCATAACGCCGTGGGGGTATTCATAAACGGAATCAGCGATTTCCTCTCCGGTTATGGCATTTACGAGCACTGCGCGTCCGGACAGCGTTCCGAAATCAACTCCTATTGTGTATTTTGATGCCATGGTGATTTTCTCCTTATTTATATTATAATTATTTTTGAGAAATATTGTCCGTACAACTGTTTTTCTTATTTTACAACAAATTTGTTCTGTTATCAATAGTCATTTTTAACAAATATAATTTTTTGAACAGAATTTTTTAGCTGTTTTTTTATTCATATATTATAATTTCAGATTTAAATTTACTTTTTACTGTTTCAAGAATTAGTTTTTTAAAATTTTGCTTTTAATTTTCAAAGTTGTATGTTATAATAAAGAATATGAATGATAACAACTTTTTTGAGAGATGAGAATAATATGAGCGAATTAAAATATGCGGCACTCGCAAATGAACTCCGGCGCAGTATAAAAGAAGGCGTTTATAAAACCGGCGAAAAGCTCCCAAGCGAAAATGAACTTACGGTAAAATACGGCATAAGCCGTCAAACTGTGCGTCAAGCTATGGGAATTTTAGAAAATGAGGGATTGACGCTGAGAGTCAGGGGCAGCGGAACATATGTAAAAAGCCGAGCTGCCTCACGTGTTAAGAGTCACAATGTCGCTGTAATAACCACTTATATAAGCGAATATATTTTTCCTTCAATTTTGCAGGGAATTGATGAGATTTTAAGCGAAAATCGATACAGTTCTGTTGTTGCGGCTACTCGAAACCGCGTTGATAACGAGCGGCGTATTCTTGAACAGCTTGCGGATAAAAACATTGACGGAATTATTGTTGAGGGAACAAAAACCGCTCTGCCGAATCCGAATATTGATTTATATCACACATTATATGACATGGGAATTCCGGTCGTATTCATCAATGGCTTTTATCCGGAACTTAAAAATCCGATATATGTTGTGGCTGATGACCGGCGCGGCGGCTATGATGCTTGCGTGTACTTAATCAAAAACGGATATAAAAAAATTGCGGGTATTTTTAAAAGTGACGATATTCAGGGGCACCGAAGATACGCGGGATTTACTGAAGCCATGCGGGAATACAATATGGAATTTACCGATGACAACATTTTATGGTATACGACCGAAACTTGCAGCAGTATCATTTCCAGCAGCGCACTTCAGACAATCGGTGACTGCGATGCGGTAATCTGCTACAATGATGAAATCGCAATAAATGTAATATCGATTTTGCGCGAAACAGGCAGGCAAATTCCTAAAGATACGGGCGTTATAAGTTTCGACAACAGCACATACTCAAATATATCGGCAGTAAAAATCACCTCTCTTTCAAATCCAAAGGAGCAAATCGGACGCACTGCGGCGATAAAGCTACTTAACATGATTGACGGAAAAACTGAAACTTCAACAGTTCTTTCATGGACTTTGGAAGAGAAAGAAAGCACCTAAAAAATAAAAACTCTTAGAATCAAAGTGACTCTGAGAGTTTTTTTCCACATAAAAAAGAAAAAAGGAAGCGTAGTAGAACTTCCTTGATAATAGATATGGTGGACCATCTAGGACTCGAACCTAGGACCGACCGGTTATGAGCCGGTAGCTCTAACCAACTGAGCTAATGGTCC
>CALWTV010000047.1 GCA_944384555.1 uncultured Clostridia bacterium
ATGTTACAATACGTATTATTACATCTGCCATTGACGGACGTGCTGTTTCAGAATACTGTGGAGTGCCGGCTATGTTCGGAGGTGCAGGTACGGGGTGTACTGTTGAAGTATTACTTTTCAGTCCGAGCACCGAAAAATATTATGTTAATCCTACTCAGCACCGTGAATATATTTCGCTGTGCCGTTCAAGAATGGCACAGAACGGAGTAGTACTTACGGAAATCTTACTTCCTTAATTTCTTTTGTAAAAGGAGTATATTAATTTGGAAAAAATTAAAAAATCAGGCAATTTAAAAATAGTATACAGCCCCGCAAAAGCCGAGTTTTCTAAAATTTCCGTGTTTTTTGGATACATATGCCGCTCTATTGTGATATACGCTGCGGTATTCGGTTTTATTTATTTTATCTGCGACGCTTTGGCGGAAGAAGTGAGCATATGGTTTTTATTGCTTGCCACATTTATTCCTACGGTGTTTTTTTGTATCGGTGCAGTAAACAGAATAACGTCGGCGGCTGTTTTTATAATATCTTTAACTTCAATTGGCGGATATATACTTATGCAGTCGCAGCCGCTTGATTTTTTAACAAAATGTATGATAGCATATTACAATCATGTACTTGAGCGGCTTATATCGCTTGGATATTCACCGGTTGAATCTTTTTTAATTGATATCTCCTATTCTCCTTATACACAGGAATTTTTAATAAAAAACGCTATCATTGCAATATCAGTTTTTTATTCATTTATATTTGTATGTGCTCTGATTAAAAGGGTATATTTAGTACCAATAGTCATATTGAGCAGCATAACTTTTGTTTCTATTTTTATTTATAATATATCTCAGACAAATATCGGATTTGCAATAATTTTAGTTGCTATATGCGGAATTATTGTGCTGAAAATATATGACTGTATGTATATGTCCGAAAAAAATGGTGCCCTTGATGTTTCATCAGATATGAATACAGCATCAAAGTCAGAGAAAAAAGCGTTACTGCGAAAAAGAATAAATGTTACCTCCGCACTCGGCGGATATGCTGGATTTGCGGCATTTATTATAGCGGCGGCTGCTGTTGCAATTCCATCAATGACTAAGGAATATTATAAACCAATTGATTTTATCAATTCAAAAATGCAAACAGCCCGTATGTATGTCACTGCTTATCTTCTTGGAGATGATATTGATTTAAATAATATGTCATTGTATGGAGGACTTGCGGATTTTAGTCCGCGTTCGCTTGATTTTGAGCCGCCGCAATTTTCAGGACAGCGCATGTTCTCAGTAGATGTAAGCTATAATACACCTATATATCTGCGCAGCTGGATAGGCACTGAATACGACTATGAATCGGGAACATGGTATTCAGCTGAAGAAAAAGATATAATAAAGTACAGGAACAACTTCGGAGTCGGATTTTCACCTGAAACAATAACGCTGAATTTTTATAAAGCGACTCTTCCTTCCGCTGCTGAAATAAATCGATATGATACATATAAAAATTTTATACAAAATGGATTTTTGATAATGCAGGTTAATTTAACGCGATTGGGAGGAAATCCGGGATATCTTTTATATATGCCGTCATTTATCAATCCCGAAATCGGTATTCTCGAATATAATTCCAATGAAAAGTCAACATTGAAAAATACCTGCTATTTTGACGGAATATATACATCGCGCCTTTTTGCACAGGGAACAAGCTACAGTACCGTGTCTTACATAACGTCAATGCGTGATAATACCGTTGGCGATACAATGCAGAAAAATATGGTATATTACGCACTTTCAAAGATGTATATTCCTCAGCTTGACGCTATGCTTGCAAAATATCCTGTTATTTCAGCTCGCCTCGGAGAACATGAATATATCAGTCCGATTTTTGAGAGATTTCTTGAGGGGTACGAAAATCAAATAGAGAGCTGGGGATTTAATTCTAGGAATTCAATCTTAAGACGTTATATACTTATGGACGAAAGTCAGAGAAGCGCATTCCGCTCGGCAATGGAGCTTGAAAAAAAATACCGCGAATATGTTTATGAAACGTATACCGGTACTACTGATAACTCTGACATAAAACAGCTTGCCGCTGAAATTGTTGGTATAGATTATACCGGATATCCATTTTTGCTTAATGAAGTTTATGCTGCGGATATTTCTTCAGTTACGGCATATGAGGAAGCTGCTGCGGGAGTTGAGGATTATGTTAAAGATGAGGTGAGAACTGATTATATCAGATATGATATTGACGGAGATATAAATAATATAAATACTATTCATTCAACGGTAATGAAAGTTATAAACTATCTTGCCGAAAATATGACATATTCACTTACTCCGACAAAACCGGCAGATGAAAATTTAAATCCTCTTAACGCTTTTCTTTTTGAAACAAAAGAGGGGTATTGTGTTCATTTTGCTACTGCCGCAGCGGTAATTTTACGAGAATATGGTGTACCAGTCAGACTTTCAGAAGGATATGTCGCATCATCATTCGATAAAAATTATGACACAAATCCGGTTTCACGATATCATGGAAGTGTATATGACTATAACGCTCACGCTTGGATTGAAGTTTATTATCCAAATCTTGGCTGGGTACAGTATGAGGCAACGCCTCCTTATATGTCCGATATGTATGAACCATTGACATCGGAATCAACTGTAACAGCACCGTCTGTAAGTTTGCCACCGACAACCGTGCCGAATTATACATCGACATCGGAAATTGATGAGGTAATCGAAGATGATAACGAATTAATCCGCACAATTATAATTATTTCTGTAATTTCATTTGTTTGTATAGGAATTGTAGTTTTTATTATAATTTTCATATATAAAATAAAACAGCGGGCAAGAGCTGCTCTGAATGAAAGAAATACCGCAATTGAAACGGCAAAGAATAAATCTGAATTTCAGTCAGAAGAAAACAGCAGGATTTTGGCAAAGAAACTGAATGATTTTATTTTAGCTGTATTTGAAGGCATAGGAACACCTCCGAAAAACGGTGAGCTTCCATCAGATTACGCAAAACGATTATCTGCGGATTATGGTAATTTATCAAATCATGATATTTCCGATATAGTCATGATAATGGAAAAAGAAGAATTTGGATATGGCATTAATTCAGAAGAATTGTATAAACTTGCAGACTATCTATGTGATATAAGCAATACGCTTTATTCGCAGCTTGGCTTTTTTAAGAAATTGAAATTGCGTTATTTCAAAAATATAATCTAAATAAATTAATTATACTGATTTTTTGATTGATAAATAATACTTATTGTGGTATAATGATATCATAATATATAAATTTAATTTTTATGTAAAGTTTTATAAAATTAGGGGGAGCGGTGCAGCTGCGTTCTTTGATTTTTCGATATAGAAAAGTACGCTGTGCCGCATTTTTTATGATTCCATCTCAAATGAGTGTTTCCGCGCTGGCTTATCTCGGTGACGCTGTAATTGAACTGCTTGTGCGCGCTGAGATTGTAGGACGCGAAATATCAAAATCGTCTGAGCTTAATGAACTTTCACGCGAATTTGTTACTGCGGTTGCTCAAAGTGCTGCTGCTCAAAAAATAATAGATATTTTAACTGATGAAGAAAATGATGTATATCACAGAGGGCGGAACTGCGGTCACTTAAATATTCCTAAATCCGCATCGGTTGCCGAGTACCGGCGCGCTACCGGATTGGAGTGCGTTTTTGGATATCTTTATATGAGCGGAAATACTGATAGAATGAATGAACTATTTCATCTCGCTTATTGCGATAAAATTGATTAGATTTGATAAAATACAGAAAGGCAAAAGTTTATAATGAGTAAAATCAAAGTTATGAGCGTTTTTGGCACACGCCCAGAGGCTATAAAAATGTGTCCGCTTGTGCGTGAGCTTGAAAGCCGTGAAAATATTGAAAGCATTGTGTGTCTTACCGCACAGCACCGCGAAATGCTCGACAGTGTAAATGAATTTTTCGGTGTTAAGGGGGATTTTGACCTTAATATAATGAAGCGTCAGCAAACGGTTTCGTCAATTACTTCCGATATTCTCGCCGGAATGGATAAGGTTTTTTCTGAGGTAACTCCCGATATAGTATTGGTTCATGGAGATACAACAACTTCATTTTCCGCAGCTTTGAGCGCATTTTATCATCAGATTCGTGTGGGACATGTTGAAGCCGGACTACGCACATATGATAAATATTCGCCATTTCCCGAAGAAATGAACCGCTGCCTTACGGGAAGAATTGCAGATTTTCATTTTTCGCCGACTGAGTCAAACCGCCGTAATCTTGAAGCAGAGGGAATTACAAAAAATGTATATGTCACTGGTAATACGGTGCTTGATACATTTAAGTATACAATAGATAAAAATTATAAATTCAAGGCGCCGGAACTTAATGCGATAGAATTTGCACCTAATCACCGCTATATTGCGCTGACTGCTCATCGCAGAGAAAATCAGGGTGAGGGAATTGAAAATATCTGCCGCGCCGTTATAAGGCTGACTGAAATGTTTGAAGATATAACATTTATATATCCTGTTCACCTTTCGCCGGCAGTAAGAAATACTGTTATGCCCATGCTGTCCGGAAAAGAGCGCATAATTTTGTGCGACCCTATCGATTTGACTGATATGCATAATTTAATGGCAAAATCATATATGATAATGACAGATTCAGGCGGCATTCAGGAAGAAGCACCGTATTTAGGCAAGCCGGTGCTTGTGCTCAGAACTGAAACAGAACGTCCGGAAGCGGTTGAAGCGGGCACAGTTGACGTTATCGGAACTGATGAACAGGTGATTGTTGATAAAGCGTCAAGACTGCTTTCAGATAAGTCCATATATGACAAAATGGCTCATGCGGTTAATCCATATGGAGACGGTCATGCCTCTGAAAGAATTGCCGATATACTGAGCCAAAAACTTGAAAAATAATTATGATTTAATGAAATTAAAAAATTAACGGAGCAATCAGACTAAAAAACTGATTCTCCGTTTTTTATTTACATTCTAATATGCTTTAGTAAAAAAATAAGTTTATCCAATTTTTCTTTTAATTTTGATTCATTTGGAGTTGAAAGTGGTACTCCGCTTTTATCCGCGATTTCTGATACAATTTCTGAAACTTTCATATTATCGGTAATTATCTTAGTTTCGGTTATGAAATTATCAAAAGCATATATGCATCTGTCGATTCTGTCAAATGCGAAGCTTTCGTCACTGATAAATGGAATACTGCGTTTCTTTAATCGCTTTATTATGGTATTTTTATTTGCATATAGAATAAAATGTTTTAAATCAACGCCGTCAGAAATTAATCTTGATATAATCTCATCAAAATAATCACGGTTTACAATTGTCATGGGTATTATAATCGTTCCATTGTAATTATCATAAATCAATTTTATCAGTTTATAGTTTGTTTCACGCCAAAGCGGAATATCTTGAAAATCTCCTCGGCTGAACAATTCCGGAGAATTTTTACGTATAAAATACCCTACGTTTTCAGGGTCATATATGTATGAATTTTCAATTTTTCGGTTAAGCTCAAATGCTGTGGTTGTTTTTCCGGCTCCGAATGCCCCGTTAATCCATATAATCATTCAAAAACACCTTAATTTCGATTATTTAACTCTGCCTGTAATTTTGATTAAATTCATGTATTTTCCGCCGTCAGTTTTCATCATATCACGGTCGCCTATTGCATAAGGATTTGAGGTTGAAAGCCACTCATTCCACGCACTGTCGAAACACTGCATTTCTTCTATTTTAAAATAAGACAGATAATCGCTGAACTTATTTTTCCACCACTTGATGGATTGCCACATCTCAAGTGATTCTGTGTCCCAAAACGGCTTCATTTCTTCCGGAATATTTTCATGTACCTCGCATTTCATTCCAGGAAATGCAATTGCAATAATACCATTATCTTTTATCAAAGGCTTTAAATTCTTTTTAAAATATGTATCATTATTACCGAAATAATGATACGAATCCACGCTTATTACAGCGTCAAAATATTTTTCCGCAAACGGAAGATTAAGAGCATCTGCATAAATTGGAATAATTAAATCGTCAAGTCCTTGCTGCCTGAATCTCTCAAAATTTTCGGACGGAGATGTCCACAAATCTACTGCAAAAACCTGCACCCCATATTCTTTTGCCAAAAATACTGATGTAAGTCCTCGTCCACAGCCTAAATCCAAAATTCTCATTTTTTTATTTAATTCAATTTCACTGAGCAGTTCTTCAAGAATTATTATGGAATTAGGTCCCATCATATTTTCATATATAAAGCTTCTGTCATATTTTTTATATAAATTTTCAATATTAATACTCATTTTTTTATTCCTTTACGTTTTTAAAATCATGCAAAATATTAATTTGAATTTTTAAAAATTACATATGAATTATTTATACTTTGTTTGAAATCTATACTTAATAATTATTTTTTTGGAAATGAGAGAATGACTTTGAAGATATCGCCGTCAAGTTCAAGTTGAAAAGTGCCTCCGCAAAGTTCTGTAAAACTTCTGGCAATCGCAAGTCCTAATCCAGAACCCTCTGTGGAACGGTTTTTATCACCGCGGCTGAACCGGGCCATTATTTCTTCGGGAGTATAGTCAATTTCGGTTTTTGATATATTCATAATTGAGAAAAAAGCATCGTTTCCGTCTTGAGAGAGCGTTATAAATACTCTTGTTCCCTCTAACGAATATTTTATTGAATTGATAAAAAGATTTTCAAGTACACGACGTAATTTATTTCCGTCATTTGATAAAATAACGGGATATTCAGGCATTTTATATACAAATTTTAAATCGGAGCCTTGAATTTTATCGTCAAGTTCCGCCGCAACCTGATTAACAAGCTTGCAGAAATCGATGTCCTCATGTTCTACCGGCATTTCAGTGCTGGTTGCCTTTGACAAATCAAAAAGATTGTTTATAAGCTCAGTCAACCGGCGAAGTTTATTTTGCAGAATCTCAACATAATCCTTAGCCTCATCGGGAAGATTTGGACAGTCGGCGAGCAAATTAGTATAGCTTACAAGTGAAGTAAGCGGTGTTTTGATATCATGTGAAACATTTGTGACAAGTTCAACTTTTGTACGTTCACTTTTTGTCTGCTCGGCTACCATTAATTTTATACCGCCCTGTATATCGTTAAGCTCTGACGCGGTTTTTGCGAGAAGAGAATCACTTTTTAAACGAAGCGGGTCGATTTCTCTGCCGTATCTTATATCAGATATCCTGTCTGTAATTTTGGCAAAATCCGCAAGAGTGTTTTTTAAGTTATGAATATACACAGAGGTAAATAATATCATAAGCGTAATAATTGTTATTATTATAAAAAATAGAAATACCTGAGCTCCGTCGCTTGCTGCGGGAAAATTGACAGAGAACAGAATAAACAGTATTGATAGACCGCACATACAGCCTAAATATTGAAGAAATTCTTTTAAAATAGCGCGATTAAAAGGTTTTTCACCTATTGAAACGCGGTTCATTTTTGAAATTCTTACAATAAGCTTTACGATACTCATTATAATATTTCTTTTAAAGCAAGCACCACCGCTGTATTTTATATCTATAACAAACAGATAAATGCACCAGTATGCGGCTAAAAAAGCAGCCGCCGTTTCCATTACCTCATCAAAAAGCGAATATGAATATCCCAAAAAATTCTGAACTATTCCAATTACAGAAAAAAATGCAATGAGATATATGCAAATCTTCACTTCAATCCATAATTTGCCTATTACATAAGCAGTTTTTTTATTGAATAATGCACGGTCGGCACTTGTAACAGAAGCATATATCCAAAGAGAAGTTATAACTGCTAGTGCTGCTAGAGAAGCTTTGAATACATTGTTTATAGATTTAAGGCTATGTTCAATTGCAGAAAAACCGAAATATTCATTATAATAAGGAAGCATTTTATCTGAAGTCAAAACATATATTTTACACTCAGTATTTGTAAAATTCTGATTAAACGAAGAATTATATATACGTGACTGCAAACTTTGAATATGTTTACTTTTAATATCTTCAGAAAGAGATATTTTTTGGATACTGCCGCCGTCCGAAGGTTTAACTAAAAAAAATTCACCGTTCTCATACCATATACCGGTTCTGTGGATTACATCGGTTTCCGCATTTGATGAATATTTTGTGCCGTCTTTTTTATTTTCTGCATATACGATAATATTTCCTGAATTTATTTCTTTTTTCATATCAGATTCTATTAGCATAAGGTCTGGATTTTGTGAAATTGCATCAGGGTCATTGATTGCTGTATTTAAATATGAAACAAAACTGAGCAACAGTCTCTGATAAGATGCAGAACCTGTTATTTCCACGCTGGGAACAGCAGCTTGAATATCGTCCCATGATTCCACTATATCCGGAATTTGAGTTATTATTAGTGATACAAACATTACAGTTAAAAAAACGGCAAGGAAAAATGAAACAGCAGACAAAAGAGGGTGAGGCTTTCGCGGTTTTTGATTATTTTTTCTGTTTTTGTTTTCTTCTGATTTATCAATTATGTCGGTTATGTCGGTGGATTCTTCGATAT
>CALWTV010000048.1 GCA_944384555.1 uncultured Clostridia bacterium
GAATCGATATCATCTATTCCTCTGAAAAAACTGTAAAATCTCTGTTTGAACGCAGTCTTTTCCATAATTCTGAGTCCAAACGCCGCTCCGCATACAAGCTGATACGGCACATATCTGAATAAAGAGGGTTGTTTCAAAAGGCAATATTTATAAAAATCAGCAGTTGAATCGCCGTCATATATTGTTTTGTCAAAATCATATACGTTCATGATCTGTATCTGCTTTCTTAAATTTATTAAAAGTTTAAAAAAGAGGAAAACCGCGCTTTTAATAAAAATACGATTTTCCTCTCAAAATAAATAACTGATTAAATTTTATTCTTCGTCATTTTCCCAGTTATGATATACTTCCTGAACGTCATCATTATCCTCAAGATGTTCAAGAAGCAAGTTCATGTATTTGATATCATCTTCGTTTTCAAGGGTAACATAAGTAGACGGAATTTTGTCTTCGTCAGCACTTTCAATTACATATCCCTTTGCTTCAAGCTCATCGCGGATTGCGCGGAGATCAGATACTTCGGTGTAAATCTCAAATACATCATCACTTGCAGAAAAATCAACTGCTCCGGCTTCAAGTGCAGTTTCCATAAGCTCATCTTCATTAACGGTAACAGTATTTTTACCCTCGTCATGTTCACGCGCGATTATAATAACGCCCTTATTTTCAAACATATAGCTTACGCAGCCGGACGAACCGAGATTGCCGCCGAATTTATCGAAATAATGACGAATATCAGATGCGGTACGATTGCGGTTATCAGTAGCCGCTTCAACTATAACGGCAACACCTGCGGGCCCGTATCCCTCGTAAGATATTTCTTCATATACGACGTCAGACTCACCGCTTGCTTTTTTTATCGTACGCTCGATATTATCGTTAGGGACATTATTCGCCTTAGCTTTTGCGATAAGGTCTTTTAATTTTGCGTTTACAGCAGGGTCAGGACCGCCTTCACGTACTGCAATTGATATTTCCTTTCCTATTTTAGTGAATATTTTTGCACGCTGAGCATCGGTTTTCTCTTTCTTGTGCATTATATTTTTCCATTTACTATGTCCGGACATATTTTATCTCCTAAATTTTTTGTGATATTATTAAATTATATTTTTTCGGTTTTCTTTAAGCAAATAAGCTCAAATGCGTTTCCAAGAGTTGTTTTTACTGCACTAACCAAACGCAGACGCATTTCACGTATTTCATCTGATTCCGCGCCGAGAATCTGGCAGTTATGATAGAAACGGTTAAACGCTGAACAGATATCGATAATATATCTTGTAATAACCGACGGTTCATATTCATTAATCGCGTCAATTACTTTTTCGGGGAATTTTGACAATACTTTAAGCAGTTCAGCTTCTTCGGGAGCTGAAATTTTAATATCTTTATTATGAACTAAGTCACTGCCCGCTTTTTCAAGAATACTGCATGTTCTAGCGTATGTGTATTGTGCATACGGACCTGTGTTTCCTTCAAAACTGAGCGCGTCTTCCATAATAAAATTGATATCTTTTATACGGTTGTTGTAAAGATAGTAGAAAATTATAGCTCCTACACCGACTGCTTCGGCAGTTTCCTTTTTATTTGGCAAGTCAGGATTTTTTTCGTCCATAATTTCCTCGACCTTTTCAATTGCAAGGTTGAACAAATCCTTTAGTAAAACTACGTTTCCGGTACGTGTTGCAAGTTTAGCGCCACCTATACTTACAGTACCGTAAGGAACATGAACGAGCTGATTATACCAATCATACCCCATAAGTTCAACGACTTTAAACCACTGTGCAAAATGCAAACTCTGACCAGCTGAGGTTACATAAATACATTTGTCAAAATTGTACGTTTCTTTACGGTAAACTGCCGCGGCAATATCTCTTGTCGGATAAAGAGTTGAACCGTCACGCTTTAAAATAAGACAAGGCGGCATTTTGTAAGGTTCAAGGTCAACGATTGAAGCTCCGTCATCAAGTTTCAGCAAGCCTTTTTCGCGGAGTTTTTCAACTTGAGCCGGCATTTTATCCGTATAAAAGCTCTCGCCGTTGTAACTATCAAACTCAATTCCGAGCTGTTTATAAGTTTTTTGGTATTCTGCAAGGCTTATTTCAATAAACCACTTCCAAAGCTTAATATTTTCCTCATCATGATGTTCAAGCTTTGTAAATTCATCTCTTGCCTGCTGCTCAAGTTCGGGGTTATTTTCCGCTTCGGAATGAAAACGCACATAAAGTGCTACCAATTCATCAATTCCGCCTTTTTCAATGGATTCACGATTTCCCCATTTTCTGTAAGCGACAATTAATTTGCCGAACTGAGTTCCCCAGTCACCGAGATGATTTATTCCGATACACTTATATCCGGCGAACTCATGAAGTTTTCTCAACGAATGTCCGATTACGGTCGTTCCAAGATGACCTATATGAAACGGTTTTGCTACATTAGGGGAAGAATAATCAAGTACTACTGTTTTTCCTGTTCCAATATCGAGCGAACCGTATTTATCACCGAGTGATTCTATGTCTGTAAGCACACTGTTTATTAAATATTGCTCTGACATATATATATTCAAATAACCGCCAACTGATTCTATTTTACCGATAGAATCACATTTTAACGCTGAAGCGAGAGCCTGAGAAATTACCGGAGGTGCTTTTTTCAAAGTACGGCTGAGTTTAAAGCACGGAAAAGCGATATCTCCCATTGTATCGTCAGGCGGATATTCAAACATATCTGAAATAGTTTCAGCAGAAAATCCATGTGACGGAGCAATTTCGTCCAGCGCAGTAACTAATGCTTCCGCAACTTTTCCTTTAAATTTCTTCATATTTAAAAATCCTTTAAATTCAAATAACTATTAGTTTGTTTCTTCAATCATGGGAATTTGTATATCAAGTTCTTCATGCTGTTTGGCATAATTTTCAAGCAATGCATGAATTCTCTTTACAGGATTCAACAGAGAGCTAATTGTTTCATCGTGGTTAAGAGTATCGATAAT
>CALWTV010000049.1 GCA_944384555.1 uncultured Clostridia bacterium
ATACTTCTGGGTACCATATTTCTGAACATGGATTTTCCCTCAGGCAGTGATTTTGACATCTCTATCATTTCGCTTACAGTCCAGCCGGATTTTTCGCCGATATTTTTGACTTTGCCGAGATATGTGCGCACTGAATATGAAGTAATCAGCCGGTACAGCTTGCCGTCATTTTCAAACGGCACACGCACACATTTAAGTAAATTTTCGCGGTTGAATTCGGAGTCATTGTCCATATATTCATACAAATCCACAAACAGCCCTTTGTTTTCGTAACTTTCAAGCGGCATGGACGATGACAGAAGCAAAATATCGGGAACATTGCCTGCGGCGATATCGTTGTTGAGCGCGGTAAGTCCGAGTGTATAATCTTCTTCCGTGTTATATTGGGAATAATCCTTTACCTGAATACGGTAATTTTCATTTTTACGGTTGAAATTGATTATAAAGTCCGGCACATCTTGACGCTCATATAAATAACCTAGTGTGATAATTGTTTTTTCCTTTACTTCATTATCGGGAACAGGAGAGAGGATAGAAAGCTGATTTTTTTGCAGTATCGGGTCATAGGATACGCCCATAAACTGTAACTCGGGAAGAATAATCAGAGAATTAAGCTGATTTGGGGAAATATCGGAATTTATGAAATTGAGCAGTTCTTCTGGTTCTGTGTCTCCTTGATTATAGCCGTATATACCGGTTCTATCTTTCAAAAACATATCATAGCCTTCACCGAAATAAAAATCATAATTTCCTGTTAAAAATGATTCAGGCATATCGATTTTATCTCCGATAGCTTTCTTCTCGAAGTCAATCTTTTGAAAGACCTGTCCGCCGTTCTGCTGGTCAAAGTATTTTATCGCGACTTTTCCGTCCGGCATGACTGTAACATCGTTTATCCAGCTGTCAACAGTTACGTCAAAAGCTCTGGTTCCGTCGGGATTTACTGCCGCTATTGTCATATCGGAAACCAAATAAATCATATCGTTTGAATCCAATACCATATTACTTATGTGCATATACGGCTGTGAATTTTCGGTGAATATATCCTTTACATTTACTCTGAATATTTCGTTTCCGTCTTTGTCTTTTTTTATAAGCCACGAATCATTTGACGAAGCTTTAACATCGTAGCTCTGCGCCGTATAAATAAGAGAATCGTCCGACATTATCTTTAAATTAAATATATTCCATAACATATCGGGATTACCCGCATCGGGCATTTCAATCAGTTCAAGCGACATATCCGAGCCGTCTTTATTCATTGACAATAAAAAATTCTGCATATCATAAGGCGGTTCTTCGATCATCTTACTGCATTTTCCATAAATTTTGTCTCCGCGGACAAACAGCGAATTTGAGTCTAAAGTAACGTCTTCGGGAATGTCAATAAATGATGAGCTGTAAACGTTAGTAATTTTCACAGCTGCGGGTTCGTCTGTCACTTCCTCTTTTGAACAGCCGAGATTTGCGAGAGGGGAAGCAAGCATTAAAAGACACAGTGCAAGCGAAATTATTTTTTTGTGCGTCATGTTATTTCCTCCGTTATATTTTTAAAATTTTTAAATAAGTTAGGAATTTTCGCTCAAGTAGATAGAAATGCGCCCCTGAATTACGTCTGCGGTTTCCTCTGCGGATTTTGCACCGTTGAAATAAGCGTCCGCTTCCTCAATGATTATATCAGTTACGTGAGTATCATATAAATCATTTGAAATAGTTATATAATCAAGCATTTCTTTGAATTTATCGATATGCGCTTCTGTAAGTGACATAGCGACTCCCTCACGTTTTTCACCTATGTCGCCCGCAAAATAATTCATTTCAGTGTACCCGCTTTCGTCAAACGGAACGCTGTCTGAAAACCATTCACCGTTATTTGTAAAGAAATAATATTTTTCTGACTGTTTTTCTGCGTAAGCGTCAAAGCCTTTTACTGTGACCGGAAAATTATCACGATTATCAGTAATTTTCGCGTCTGACTCCAATATGGACTTGATAAATTCCCATGCACCTTCCTTTGAGGGAGAATCCGCCGAAATTGCAAAGGTATTCTGCGTTCTTATCAAGGTTCCGTTTGCTCCGCCGGAAATCGGTCGTCCAATCGGAATTATATCATCTGTGCCGAACCTCGCCGACTGAGAAAGATAGCCCTCGAATGAATTAATAATCGCGAACTGAAGCATAATTTTATCATTCTGAAACTCACTGTAATCCGTATCTGCATTTTGAGATTTTATTTCTTTGGGTAATGACTTCGCATACTCAAGCAACGATATAAATTCAGGAGAATTGAAATTGCATGTTTTTTCATCATAATTTATAAAATCATTTCTGTTTCCTTTCAGCATTAAATACAGAAAGCTTGTCTGCGTATCTCGACTGTCCATAAACGAAACGCCATCAGGCAAATTTTTTATGAAATCCATCATTTCAGCTGCGCTCCAACTGTTTTTTCCGCCGAGATTCTCCGATTTTCCAAATATCGTTTCCAAAAAGAATGTTGTCGGCATACGATACAGCTTTCCGTTGTTTTCAAACGGCACACGGGCACAGCTTAGTAAATCCTCGCGGTCAAATTCGGGGTCATTATCCATTAATTCATATAAATCAGTGAACAATCCCTTTTCCTCAAAGCTTTTTATAGGCATATTAATCGATGTGATAATTATATCGGGTACATTTCCCGATATAATTTCATTTGTAAGCACCGTAATTCCCATATCCGGCGTATCTGCTGTATTGTAAAATGAGTAATCCTTTAACATGACACGATATTTGTCGCTTTCGCGGTTGAAGTTTACTATATATGCCGGCAAAGCGTAACCGGCATTTTCATAAGCAAGGGTTATAACAATTTTTTCTTCGACTTCTTCATCAGGCACGCGGCTTAATATTGAGATTATTGGTTTTCCGGTAAGAGAATCTCTTGCGGCATATGCAAATTTTCCGTCCGGCAGTGAGACAATCAAATTTACTTGGTTCGGAATTATATCGGAATTTATATAATTCAGCACTTCTTTTGCCTCGGAATCCCCTTCGTTATATCCATATATTCCGCTTGGTGCTTTGATATAAATATCATAGCTTCCGTTGTTAGGAATCAAGACGAAATTTCCTAATGATTTTAAAAATATATCATCTTCCGGCAAACTGATTTCATTACCGTAGGACTGCTTTTTACTGTCTATATACTGAAAAACAGTTTTGCCTATTTCATTGTTGTAATATGATATAATTACTCTGCCGTCTGAGCCGCCGGAAATATTCTGTATATAGAAATCAGTATCAAGCTCAAATGCCGCTGTACCGTCGGGATTTATGACAAATATATTCTTATTTGTAACGATATACGTCATGTTATCGGGTGCGGTATAAATTTTATTCAGCAAGATAAATGTTTCATCTGCAAGCGTCGGAAATACTTCATTCATTGATTTATTAAATATCTCGTTTCCATCTGAATCAACTCTGATAATGCAAAATTCCATAGCTTCCTTTTGGGCGTTATATATCTGTGAAAAATGTATTGCAGAGCCGTCTGACAAAATCGATACGCCGTATGTATTACAATACATGGGCTGACCGCTCAAGTCAGGCACAGTAATTTTCCGCTCGGTAAAGTCCAAACTTTCTTTATCTATTTCAAGAACAACGGAACCTTTTATCGAAGCCATGTCCTCGCTCATATCGTAGCATACCGCATAAATTTTATCTCCGTATGCGTAAATGCTGCTTCTGTCGTCAATCAGATAATTTTCTGGAATTTCTATAAAACTGCTTCTGTATACGTTTGTGATATTTCCGGAATCAATCGAATTTGTGTCGTCATCTTTTGAACAGCTAAAATTTAAGGCAACGGAAAAACACATCAAAATACAAAGCACAGCTAAAATTATTTTTTTGTGGCTCATAAAAATTCGTCCTCCGCTTTTTCAAGTTAGGAATTTTCGCTCAAGTAGATAGAAATGCGCCCTTGAATTACGTCTGCGGTTTCTTCTGCGGATTTCGCACCGTTGAAATAAGCGTCCGCTTCCTCTTTTATTATGTTAAGCAGTTTTTCGTCAACTGAATCAATTGAATATGTCGTTGAATCGAGTATTGCGTTAAATTCATCAATGTCTTCTTGAGTGAAGTTAAACGCAATTCCTTTTCGCGGTGTAACATCACCGGCATAATAGTTACTTTCAGACAAACCGTTTTCGTCAAACGGCGTATCGCTTGATGAAACGCTGCCGTCATCTCCAAAGAAATAATATGTTTTCAACTCATCTTCTACAATTTCATTAAAACGTTTTACAGTGGTAGGAAATTCAAAAGCGGTTCTCTTGAAAATCGTTTGAACATCTTGAGTCAGCATTAATTTTATAAATTCCCATGCCGCTTCCTTTGACGGAGATTTTGCCGAAACCGATAATTTATTTGACATAGAAACAACCATTCCGTTTTTACCGTCCGGTGTCGGGAAGCCTACCATATTTATATCGTTCTCAATTCCGAATCGCAGTTTTTCCGAAATATAATCTCTAAGCGAGCCTATGAACGTCATACTAAGCATGACCTCATCATTTTTGTAAGCGGTATCGTTTTTTTCATTTTGATTCGGAATTGTTTTCGCACCGTCTTCTGAAACTGATTTCAAATATTCGAGCAATTCTATGAAATCGGGTGAGTCAAAACTGCACGTTTTATTTTCATAATCAATAAAGCCACTGAACATTGACATCATGTAAATCATATCAAGGGGAGATGTGTTTTCGAGCAGTTTCCGATTATCGGGAAGCGACTTTGCAAATTCAAGCATTTCCGAAACGGTCCAGCCCTCCCGCTCTCCTATATTATCAATTTTTCCTGTTAATCCCTGCAAAAAGAACGACGTTCCAATACCATATAGATTGCCGTCATTCTCAAACGGAACACGTGCGCATTTCATCAAATCCTCACGCTCAAACTCCGCGTCATTATCCATAAATTCATACAAATCCGCGAACAGTCCTTTGTTCTCATAGCTTTTGACAGGCATTTGCGGAGATGTTAAGAGAATATCCGGCATATTTCCGGCGGCGATATCATTATTTAAAGTAGTAAGTCCAAGAGTGCGGTCATCAGATGTATTATATGCGGAATAATCCTTTAATTGAATACGGTAATTATCATTTTTCATATTGAAATCGACTATATAGTCAGTAATTGAATAATCCCTGCTCAGACAGCCGAGGGTGATAATGATTTTTTCTTTGATTTCATCATCGGGCACACGCTTCAGTACTGTAATTCCGGGCATTTTTGTCGCATAATCTATTAGAGAACATACAAACTTTGTCTCGGAAAGCACAGTCATAGAATGAATATTATTAATCGATATATCGGAATTTATCCAGTTTAGCAACTCTTTAGGCTCAGTGTCACCGTAATTGAAACCATATACCCCGTTGTCATTTTTAATATATAAATCGTATCCTTCACCGAAATAAATCTCACTGTTTCCACCCAAAAATGACTGAGGAATATCTATTTTATCTCCGAGAGCTTTTTGTTCTGTATTAATTATTTGAAATACTATTTGATTGCTTTGTTGGTCGCGGTATTTTACGGCGGCTTTTCCGTCCGGCATTATAATGATTGTTTCAGCCCAGTTGCCAAGTTCAATTTCAAATGCCTTTGAGCCGTCAGGATTTACACAGGCAATTTTAGTTTCATACGCAAGATATATGCCATTTTTTCCGGCGCATATCTGATTTACATAAAACCAGTTTTGCTCAGGATTTAACGTGAATATATCCTGCGGATTTACATTAAATATCTCATTACCATCCTTATCTGTTTTTATAAGCGCATACTTCTGCGACGAAGTTTCGGGGTCATATTGACTTGCTACATATACAACCGAGCCATCAGACGCCACACAGGAGTTATTTAAGTACCAATCATTAGGATTATTTTCATCAGGCTGCGGAAGTTTTATGGTATTTATCGAGATTTCATAATTTTCAGGATTTACTGATATAATAACTGGGTTTACCTTATATGGTTCCTCACTTATAATCTCAGAGCCTTGAGCGTAAATCATGTTACCCGAAACCGACAAAGAGTTGGAGTTGAAATTTATATTTTCGGGGATTTCGATAAATTCAGGCTTGTAAACATTGGTGGCTTTTGCGGTTACAGGCGCGTTTAAATCTTCGTCTTTTGAACAGCCGAGATTTGCGAAAGCAGAGAAAAACATCAAAAGGCAAAGCACAAGCGCAATTATTTTTTTGTGTGTCATGGTTTTTTCCTCCGATAATCTCATATTAAATTAAGGGGAAGTCCGGTAAAAATCTTTCGATTTTAACTAAGTCAATTAAGTTTACAGAAAAATTTTTTAACCACAGACTTCCCCTTGAGAAAATTGTACTATAAGGACGCGCCTTATTTGTTAACTCTTATTTAATTGTGTTAAATTTTACGAGAGAAATATTGTTTATTTTTACCTATTTTTAAAAAAATGACACTATTTTATAAATATAAAAATTAGATTTTTTGCTCTTTTATAAAAGTAATTTTAAAAAATCAGCTGTTTTCGCTCAGATAGATTGAAATACGTCCCTGAATAATGTTTGCAACGTCAGATGCAGATTTTGAACCTTTGAAGAATCCGTCTGCTTCTTCCTTTATAATATTCATTACCTGCTCATCATAACTTCCCTGAGCTACCGTAATTGAATCAAGGATAGATTTTATCTTGTCGACATCTTCCTGCGTGAGTTGTGCCGGCACGCCGCGAATTTCTCCCTGTGGAACTTCTTCAACCGCCGGTGCGTCAGCAGTTGCATTTTCTCCAGATGTTTCCTCAGTTACAGCTTCCTCAGTAGAACTTTCTTCGGAAACAGTTTCCTCAACAGCTTTTGGAGCAACGGCAACGCCTGCGGAAGCACTATCTGAACCGCCGATTGAATCTATGGGATTACCATATATATCAAACGGTGTGCTGCTTGAAGACCAGCCGCCGTCATTGTAGAAATAATAATATTGGCTCATTTGGGCTTCCACGAATTTGTCAAATGCAGTAACTGTAACAGGGAAATCCCACCTGTACTGTGAATTTATCTGTACATCGTCGGACAGCAGATATTTTATAAATTCCCATGCGCCTTCTTTTGAGCCGGATTTAGCTGAAATTGCATAAGAATTATACATATTTATCATAGTACCGTTTGAGCCGTCAGCAGTCGGATATCCTATCATATTAATTTCTTCATCAATTCCAAAACGCACCTTTTCCATTAAATATGTATCAAATGAGCTCATATATGTTTGATAAAGAATAATTTTATCATTTCGGTATGGAGCATTGTAATCCTGATTTGGGTCATATTCATAATTGTTCCAGTCAATTTCCTCAGGCAGTGTCTTAGCATATTCGAGCAGTGATATGAATCCTTCGGAATTGAAATTACAAGTTCCGTTTTCGTAATCGATAAATTCTCCGCCACCCTGTCCGACCATCATATATAGGATACTTTGACGTGTCATATTTTCAAACAAAAGAGTACCTTCCGGAAGTGATTTCATGAGATTCATCATTTCCGCAGTAGTCCAGCCTGCCTTATCACCGATATTCTTAACTTTTCCGGTCAGCGTCTGAATGCTGAACGAGGTACCTATACGGTATAATTTGCCGTTATTTTCAAACGGAGTACGTACACACTTCAGCAATTTGTCGCGGGTTAATTCTGTGTCTTTATCCATAAATTCATATAAATCTGCAAATAAGCCCTTATTTTCATAACTTGTCAATGGCATATCAGAAGATGTTATGAGGATATCAGGCACATTTCCTGCGGTAATATCGTTATTTAGGGTTGTCATTCCGAGTTCGTAATTGTCCTGAGTGTTGTATATTGAATAATCCTTTACCTGAATACGGTATTTATCGTTTGTACGATTGAAGTTTACTATGTATCCGGGAAGTGAGTAGTCTGCGTATACGTAACCGAGTGTGAGAATAACTTTTTCTTTTACTTCTTCATCTGGAACATGATTGAGGACAGCGAGCTGAGTTTTACCTGTAACCATGTCACGCGCGGAGTACAGGAACTGTGATTCGGAGAGCACGAAAAACTCCCTTACCTCATTTGGGTTTATATCAGAGTTTACCCAGTTAAGCAGTTCCTTGGGTTCAGTATCTCCGTTATTGTAGCCGTATACTCCGACATTATTTTTCAGATAGAAGTCATATCCGGGACCGGTTACGATTTCATAATTGTTTGCGTTTATAGTTGATGGAAGCTCAAGTTTATCGCCGAGACCTTTTGCCGCGGTGTCAATGTACTGGAACACTATTCCGCCGGTTTCATTGTCATAATATCTAATCATGGTTCTTCCATCAGGAGTCGAAACGACAGATTCAATCCAGTTTTCAAGCGTGATTTCAAATGCCTTTGAGCCGTCGGGATTAACCGCAACAATGGTTTGGTCAGATGTCATGTAAATCATGTCTCCGCCGCCTACAAACATCTGATTTACATAAAACCAGTCTTGTTCAGGATTTTTGGGGAACATTTCCTGGGGATTTACGTTAAAGACCTCATTGCCGCTTGCGTCAATTTTTATAAGCGCATATTCTTGCATCGAGGTTTCGGGGTTATATCTGTTTGCAATATAAACCTTTGAGAGGTCGGAGAGTATGGAAACATTGTTTATATACCACTGCATATCAGGATTGTCAGAGGCAGGCGGGGTTATTGGTTCTGCGGTTAAGTCAGAGCCGTCCTTGTTCATTGATAAAACTACGGTTTGAGTTTCGTAGGTTTCTTCATTTAATATTTCTTCGCATATAGCATAGATACGGTCATTCTGTACGGAAATATTTCTTCCGTAAAAATTATAATTATCGGGGATAGTTATAAAAGAGGGGCTGTATACATTTGTAACTTTAGCGGTGACCGGTGTGTTTACACTTTCATCTTTTGAACAGCTTGTAGTAGCTATCGGAGCAGCGAGCATCAGAAGACACAGCGCAAGTGCGATTATTTTTTTGTGTTTCATTACTATAAAACCTCCTTAATCAGACGATTAATTTCATAAATCTATTATTTTCTGCATAATATGGAAAATCAAAATTTTATCTATGTATAATCTTAAACAGTATATATTATTGTGACGAAGAATTCTGTAAAATTGTTGCATTATTTTATGAACTATTTTATTTTCATCTATATATACAATAATTATATATATTTACAATATATAATTGTATAAAAATACATTGAGTCTAATTATCCGAAAGACAAAGTACTTTTGAATAATTAAACTCATGTTAAAAATAGATTTCGGCAATTAATTTAATAATACAAAATTTTATAAATCTGCATTTGAAGAATTTTTTAAGATAAAGATTCAGAATCCTCGTCGGGAAGTTCAACTGATTTAAGTTTTGCCGCGTCAATTTTGCCGTGTGTGCGCTCAAAATATGCAATATTTTGCCGTATCATATAGATGATATGATTATTTGGTGTGCGTCCTTCTGCGCCTGCTATATAACACATTTTGCGCAGCAGTTCCTCGCTCATTCTTGTTTTGAATGTGATTTGGTTTTTCATATAATTTTCCTCTCTTTTTTATGATTTTCTTTATACTGCAATCAATGGCAGAAAGTATATCAGTACAAGTATTATATCACAAAATTATTAATTTTTTTATACCTTTATAACTTTTCACAGGTGTGATTATAATGTTAATAATAATATGATATAAATGTAAAATTATATCGGAGTTTATTGCAAAACGAGTTGAAATGGAGTATCATATATACGCACAGACAAAAGTAAATCTATGAAAAAAGTAAGGTGTTCCGAAAGAGAAAATGGACAGGATTATAAAACAAATCACGGAAACGGAAGCCGCCGCTCAGAAAATTCTCAAGGAGGCAAAGTATAAGGAAGCTAATCTCGATAAAACAATTGCCTCTGAACTTGAGCAGTATCGTAATGAATGTATGGAGCGGGCTAAGGCTCAGATTAAAGCCGAAACTGACCGTGAGAATAAACAACAGCAGGAAAAGTTAAGCCAGCTTGAAAATGATACGCGCCGCTGTATAAACGCAATGGCGGAAGCCGGCAAACGCTATCGCGCCGAATGGATTCAAAGCATATTCGGGGATATTATTAAACCGGTAAAATAAGGAGGTGTACAGGCTTGTTTCAATATGAGGCACTTGTAACCAAATGCCGATGCATGATGAGCAGTATGCTTTCAAAGCAGGATTATTCAGAGCTTATGAGCTGCCGCTCGGTAGCGGACGCTGCCTCTTATCTTGCCAAAACTCCGGCATACAGCGGGATTCTCGCGGGAGAGGATTTAACACGTATTCACCGAAATCGGCTTGAATATTTGCTTGAATCAGATTTGCTCGACACGTATCTTAAATTATATCGGTTTTCCTGCGGAACAATGAGATTGTTTTTCGCAAGGTTGATTTCGGATTTTGAGATATATTATCTTATGGCGGAAATCGCAAACGTATCGGCTCAGTCCGTTATGAGCGACTTGATTATACCGCCCAGACTGAGAGAGCATTCAAAAATTGATTTTGCCGCAATAACATCCGCGACAAGCATGAGCGATATATTGGCTGCAACCGCGAATTCCGAATATTATGCAGTGTTAAAGCCGTTTTTATCTTCAAGTGGTCAAATTGACTGCGCAGAGATTGAAACTGCGCTGTATAATAATTATTACGGCAAAATGTGGAAAAAATTTGCGCCTATGCTTCAAAAAGATGAGGCGGAACAGCTACGTCATGTAATCGGAGTAAAGGCGGATTTGACTAATATTTCCCGAATAATTCGTCTTAAGCGTTTTGCGAGGGGCATGGGAAATGATTCGCCGGATTATGACATGATAGAGCGGTATTTAATAAAATTCCGCAGTCGTTTGGGGCGTGATGATATAGACGCGATGCTTGAACTTGACTCAACCGAGGAGATTATTGCCTATATCGGAAAAGTATATCCCGGCCATTCGGATTTAAGCGAGGCAGAAAGCGCAAACGGAGATTATTTTTCTGTATTTATGTCGGCGTATTCAAAGCGACTTTCAAACAGCGCAAAGCCGTCATTGCTTATTCCTTATGGGTATCTCAATCTTAAGGAATATGAAATCGACAATATTATATATATAATTGAGGCTATACGTTACGGAATCCCAGTTTCCGATATCGAAAAAAATATTATTTAGCCGATTTACAAAAGGATAACTTTAATTTTTTGGGAAAGTGTACCGCTATAATTTTATAAAATCGGGCTTTGACTAAAAAATTTCAGAAAAAATAAAAAGAAAGGTCACAGACAAATTGCTATGGCAACCGTAAAATTAAAGCAAATAACCGTGACCGGTGAGGAGAATTTATTTGACCGCGCACTTGACGTGTGCCTATCTGTGCCGCATTTCCATATTGAGGACGCAAACGAAGTAATGAAAATTTCCTCATCGAGTCCGGCAAGAAACGAAACTAATCCGTATCCGCCGGTAATAGCGGGACTTGACGGAATAGTTTCCACGCTTGGAAATCTCGGTGTCAAATCCGCAGGGACAGAAAATGCC
>CALWTV010000050.1 GCA_944384555.1 uncultured Clostridia bacterium
TTTCTCGTTTTTTCCATGCTTCGGTACTTTTGGAATCTGACGTGTCTTCGTCATATTCATATTCCCGTTTGTTCCCTGCTGCTGTATTTTCGGAATCTGACGTGTCTGCGTCATGTTCATATTCGCGTTTGTTCCCTGCGACTGTACTTTTGGAATCTGACGTGTCTGCGTCATATTCATATTCGTACCCGATTGATTTGGCTTAACTCTTGGAATTTGTTTCGTTTGAGCCAAGTTGACGTTCGGCGGTATGCGTGAAATCGGACGTGTCTGTGTGTTGAACTGTTGGTTCATCATCTGTTGGCGTTTTCCACGTATACCCGGAAAATGGTGCTTTCCTGAAAAAGCATTGGTATTAGGACGGCGGTAATACTGATTTTTCTGTAAAGTGCGGTTTCTATAAAATATCACCCCGAAAAATCCTGCCGTTCCGACTATTCCTATACCTATAATCCAAAGCAAAATTTTAAGCCACAATGCCATTGAACCATCTGAAATAAGCGAAATTTCACTTATATACAGACCGTAACCGGCAGTTTGGGTAGTTGTGGTATCCGGCTTTATCCAAATTTTCATCGTATCTGCCGCGTTTTTGGTGAGTTCTGTGAATTCGGATATATCAAAAATGGTTTCGTTCCACTGATTTGATTTTACCTGAGCCATACCCTCATATATTATCGGAGTTTCGCCGTTTTCAAACAGACGCAGCATTACATTTACGAAATTTCCGTCATTTTCGGGAATTTCAACTTTGTATTTGATTTTGATATACTGATTTCCGGATAAAGTTGAAGAATCACCTATATAACGTGATACCCCCATGTATTCAACCGCATTTGAGCCGTCAAGCTCCGTATAATACGACATTACCGAGCCTTCGCCAAGCTCATCAAGAGAAGGCACCGATTCTGAAGAAATTGCGTTTTCTCCGCCGATAAATTTATTTGATTCCCCGTCCTTAAAATTCCATAAGGTATTGACTCTGCGTTTTTCTATTTCAGACGCTTCAACGGGAATTTCCTCAATTAATGTAATTGCAGGAGCTTTTTCTTCATCCACCCCGGGAATAGAGGTTGACCATATATCCGCACCGAGCAGGGAAAGAATATTAGTTGTGAGTTCCGACGGCGGAACCATGTCGATTTTGCGGAACACATTATAAATCGGTTTCTGCGTATCAGGAGTTATTGTTGTTCCCAGCTTGTATGCCCACATACCGAATTTAAGACCGTTTTCTATTGCACTGTCAACATGGCGGTGATAAATTAAAGCGTCGATATTCTCATCAGCTTCGATTTTATAATATGCGTATGCGTATGACGCGGCTTGATTTGAGAGCGCATTTTCATCAGCAGCGTCAGCGGAAACGCCGAATTCCACAATTATATTTCGCACTTCTCCATTATCGGTCATCTCGGTTTTTTTCATAAAATCGGTGAGTACATTTATATTTACTGTAGTAACGTACGGGGTATTTTCTGAATTTACAGCGTTTGTTTCGCGCCATACGGAAGAATTCGCGATTTCGGAGGCATAGGCGTTTAATGATACCCCCCACGGAATATCTCCGCTGTATGCGATAATGGAGTTAAGCTTTGTCAAAAACTCAGACGCACTGTAATCAAGCATCGGGTCTCCGCCTACTACATTCCATTTATTAGAGAGAGAAACGTATACTCTTCCGTTTGCGTAATTGGAGCGAAGCGCAGTATCTGCCATTCTGAGAAGTGCGGTATACGAATACAGATATGTATCGAGGTCGGACGCTCCGTAATTATTATATTTGCGGTTATTGTTAACCTCATATCCTACTATGAAATTAGGCGCGAATCCGTATTCCATACTTTTGTCAGTATACCTTGAGGCGAGAAACTCAAATACTGCTTTAATATATGTGACTGACTGCTGATTTTTTACATTGAATGCGTACATGCTCGCGTCAGCGGTAGCGTTCGGGGAATACAGCACCTTAAACTGTTCATCTATTGCATATGACGGAGCGGTGAGCACCACATTGAAATAGATATTCACTCCGGCGTCGGAGAGAGTTCGGACTTCTTTGTCAAGTTCTCTTATTTTTTCGCCGTCAAAGAAGACGGTTTGACCGTCAACGGTATACGGTATTTTATCCGCCGCAGACTCAGGAACGAGATATTCATTTGCGGCAAAAATCAGTGTACAGTGACGCACTCCGAGGAGTTGCGCGTCAGCAAGAAGCTGAACTTGAAGTCCTTTTTTTGAGCTTGTGAGCGGATATTCACGCGTGTTTTCGGCAAAAACTTCGGGATTGTCCACATAATGTGCGCCTGTCAGAGGTACATATGTGCCATCTTCATTTTTTTCCGCGATTACAAATTTCGAGTAAAGATATGAAAGCTCATCTTTATACAAATCAATTTCAAAGGACATATCACGCTTAACATTAGCGAATGTAACCGGAGACATCGAATTGATATCCGACACACTCATATACGGCTCAAATGCGAACAGGTATATTGGATTGCCTTTATTTGCGCTTTCATATGAAGCAGGCACGGAAACGGAAATCTTAAGTTTGCCGTCACCGGAGGCATTAGCAGTAACGGCAGTAATTTCGCAGTTTCCGCTGTCACTTTTTGAAGCCGGTGCGGCATATGCAATTATGCAGAAAATAAAAGTAAGCGTAATTAGTACCGCTGCAAATTTAATTGTACGGAATTTCATATATAATCACCTCCGATATTTTTAATTATTTTTAATCTGTGTTTATTTTGAATAAAAAACATGAGAGCAGGGAGTGTATAATGAAAATGCACTCTCCACTCTCCTTGATTTATAAGTGTATGCTTTATTTTTATAATTTTTTAATAACTGATATCTTAAATTAATTTTTATGAAATTATATTATTTGGAAGCAGCTTCAACTATTTTAGCGAATTTTTCAGGAACGAGCGATGCTCCGCCGATTAATCCACCGTCAACGTTTACTTTTTCCAAAAGTTCAGCCGCATTACCGTCATTCATTGAACCGCCGTATTGAATTGTGATTGCTTCAGCGGCTTCCTTGCTGTAAAGAGTTTCGATTACGCCTCTGATAATTCCGCACGCTTCATCAGCCTGTTCTGCGGTAGCGGTAAGACCGGTTCCGATAGCCCATACGGGTTCATATGCGATTATTACATTTTTGAGTTCATCTGCCGGAACGTATGCCAAATCAAGCTTTGTCTGCATTGATATGATTTCAGCGGTAACTCCGGATTTTCTTTCTTCAAGAAGTTCGCCTACGCAGAGGATAACCTTAAGTCCTGCGTCAAGTGCGGCCTTAGTGCGGAGATTTACTGTTGTATCGGTTTCACCGAAATACTGACGGCGTTCACTGTGACCGATTATAACGTATTCAGCGCCTACTTCTTTTAACATATCAGCGCTGATTTCACCGGTAAACGCGCCTTTTGCTTCATAGTGAACGTTCTGAGCGCCGATTTTTACGTGTGAGCCTTCAGCGGCTTTTACCGCAGGAACTATATCTACGAACGGAACGCAGAGTACAACATCACAGTCTGCACCAGCGGTAAGTTTAACGGTATCTTCAACTGCCTTAACGGTTGTTGAGGGGGTCATATTCATTTTCCAGTTTCCGGCAATAACTGCACGGCGAGCGCATTTTTTCATTATAAGACAAATCTCACTTTCATTGTATATTAGCCGGTATAATCAAAGCCGGCTTTTTAAATATATCATTAAAAATACCCGTAAAGAATCGATATGCGGGCATTTATCAAATACTATCTTTTATTATATCGCACCTTGACGATTATTTCAAGAGGAAATTATTAATGTATTCCCGCTCATGTAAATTTTTTATATAATATTTTTTATATAATTCAGTTTAGAAATTATTTGACTGTACATTTAAGATTTTTTTCAGAAATTTATATAAAATGCAGGTTTCTTTATTGATTTTTAAACTGATTTGCGGTATTATATTAAGGTAAGTTTTTCTGCTTTCATAAAAATTAATTTACGATAAAGGGAAACTAAGTTTAAATGAATTCAGTTGAAACCAAAATATCTGCCGCTCTGCGTGATTTCAATATCACCTTTGACGGTGCGGTACTTGTCGGTTTTTCCGGCGGCGCTGATTCCTCTGCTCTGCTCCATTATCTGTATGAAAATACAGGTGTGAAAATTTATGCGGCACATGTAAATCATCAAATCCGAGGCGATGAGGCTGACCGTGACGAAAATTTTTGCAAAGATGTCTGTCAAAAGCTCGGTATTGAGTTTTTTTCATCAAAAATCGATGTTCCCGCAATAGCAGAACAGTACGGGCAATCACTTGAAGAAGCCGCGCGTGATGTGCGATACCGATTTTTTTCCGAGATAATGAATGCTCACCCCGATATAAAATTCCTCGCAACCGCACATAATGCCGATGATAATTTTGAAACGGTTATTTTTAATATGATAAGAGGTACGTCTATACGCGGCATGACGGGAATTCCGCCTATAAGAAATAATTATATTGTGCGTCCGCTTATTTACTGCTCAAAAGCGGAAATAATAGATTGGTGCGAGTCTAAAAATATAGATTATGTTACTGACAGCACCAATTCAGATACCGATTACACCCGTAATTATATCAGACATGAAATAATTCCCCGTCTGCTTAAAATCAATCCTGAATCATATGACGCAGTAACCAGAATGTGCTCCTTACTCCGTTCTGACAGCGATTTTTTAGACCGGTGCGCTGATGATTTCATCAGCAAAAATGTAAATGGTGCGACATGCTCACGTGGGAGCCTATGCCAAATCATTAACGATGAAGCGGTTTTGTCAAGAGTTCTGATAAAAATGTATGAAAACGGTACAAGCAAGTTCAAAAATCCGCTCTCATATGAACATGTAAAATCAATAATCGAACTGCTCCGTCAAGGCGAAACTAATTCAAGGCTCAGTCTCCCCGAAAAAATTACATTCAGGCTCACGCATTTTTCGGCAGAATTTTTAAACGAAAATGAGTATAATAAGCTGATATCCCCTGAGTTTCATTATGAATACATGTTAAATTACGGATTAAACGCTTTTCCGCAGTTTGGCTTTGTCATCGTAATCGCCCGTGACGAAAATGATGACGCCTTTGTGAAAGCTAAAAATATTTACAAATTATTTATACACAAAACGCTGAAATTTGATAAAATAAATGGTAGTATTTTTGTGCGAAACCGTAAAAATGGCGACTCTTACACTGTACGCAAAATGACACGCCGCCTTAAAAGGGTATTTTCTGACGCTCATATGACTCCCGAAAAGCGTGCCGTATATCCCGTTATTTGCGATAATGACGGTATCGTTTGGGTTCCTCTCTGCGGTGTTGCTGACCGTGTGTACAGTAATTCACCTTTAGAAGAAAGCGTGATTCACTTACTTTACGCCGAAATATAATCCTTTGGTGCAAATACCTTAAATTTTTAGAATGAAAATTTTGGAGAATAAAACAGATATGAACAAAGATATTGCGAAAGTCTTACTCAGCGAACAAGAAATTGATTCCATAGTTACCAAAATCGCCGCCGATATAGACAGAGATTACGCCGGCTCTGACAAAAAGCTTGTACTTCTCTGTATCCTCAAAGGCAGCGTGGTTTTTATGGGCGACCTTATGAAAAAAATCAAGCTCCCTGTTGAAATCGAATTTATGCGCGTATCATCTTACGGGGTCTCAACTGCATCTTCGGGAAGAATCAACATTCTGCTCGACCTGCACCGCAAAGACCTCTCTGAATGTGATATATTAGTGATTGAAGATATTATCGACAGCGGAAGAACTCTTTCCTATCTCACAGAGTATCTGAAATTGGGCGGAGCTCACAGCGTAAAAACCTGCACACTGCTTGATAAACCCTCTCGCCGTGAAGTAGATTTTACCCCCGATTACATAGGTGCGTTTATCCCTGATGAATTTGTGGTAGGATACGGACTTGATTACAACGAAAAATACCGCGCTCTGCCATATGTGGGAATTCTCGCACCCGAAGTTTACGAAAACCGCTGATTTTATTCAAACTGCCGCATACATATATTTCTTTTTCCATAACATATAGTTTATATTATATTTATATTAATATATTATAATGAATTTGAGCAAAATAATAGACGGACACTGCATATCATTTCTGCATTCTGATTGTGTCTGCATGGTTTGGAGGATATAAGTGAAGAATAATTTTAAGGTAATCTTATTCTACGTTGTTTTGATAGGAGTTATTATTTTCTCCGCGGCCGCGCTGTTCAACAGTATCCCGACCGATGAAATTACCTATAACGACGTTGTCGATTATTTCCGCAACGAACAAGTCAAGGAATTTATAATCGATGAAAACAATAATCTCAAAATGCTCATCCGCGTCGTAAGTCCGAGCGGCACCGAAAATGAAGCTGTGGTAACTTATCGACTGCGTGATTTCGCACTGTTTTATACCGACCTCGGCGAGCTGATTCAGACCCAGTCAGAAGCGGGCATTATTGAGGATTACGACTACCCCGCGCCGGTTGATATTCCGTGGTGGGTAAGTCTTTTGCCCTACATCATTGTAATTGTGCTATTTATTGTACTTTGGATGTATGTAATGAATCAGGCGGCTGGCGGCAAGGGCGGCAAAATCAATTCATTCGGCCGCGCTAAAACCAAGCTCGCCTCAAACGATAAAAAGAAAGTTTTCTTCAAAGACGTTGCCGGCGCTGACGAAGAAAAAGCAGAGCTTGAGGAAGTAGTAGAATTCCTGCGTGCTCCTCAGAAATTCACAAAGCTCGGTGCTAAGATACCTCACGGTGTTTTGCTTGTCGGCCCTCCCGGAACTGGTAAAACACTCTTAGCTAAAGCTGTTGCCGGTGAAGCTGGTGTTCCTTTCTACTCGATTTCCGGTTCGGATTTCGTTGAAATGTATGTCGGTGTAGGTGCGTCACGTGTGCGTGATTTATTCGATACCGCAAAGAAAAATCCAGCATCAATCATATTTATCGATGAAATTGACGCAGTCGGACGTCACAGAGGCGCAGGTCTTGGCGGCGGTCATGATGAACGTGAACAGACCTTAAACCAGCTCCTCGTTGAAATGGACGGTTTCGGCTCAAATGAAGGCGTTATCGTAATTGCGGCAACTAACCGTCCTGATATTCTTGACCCTGCGTTGCTGCGTCCGGGACGCTTTGACCGTCAGATTACCGTTAATCCCCCGGATATAAAGGGACGCGAGGATATTTTAAAGGTTCATGCTCAGGGCAAACCGTTTGAAGAAAACGTTGACTTAAAGGTAATCGCAAAAACCACAGTCGGATTTACCGGTGCGGATTTGGCGAACCTCTTAAATGAAGCGGCACTGCTTGCGGCTCGCAAAGGCAAAAATTTAATCGGAATGAATGACCTTGAAGAAGCTATGATAAAGGTTATAGTTGGACCTCAGAAAAAATCCAAAGTTATAAGCGAGCGTGAAAAACGCCTTACCGCATATCATGAAGCCGGTCACGCAATCGTTACAAAGCTCAGACAGGAAAACGAACCCGTTCATCAAATTTCAATTATACCGTCAGGACGTGCGGGCGGATATACGCTCTCACTGCCTAAGGAAGACCGTTCATATCTGTCAAAGCTTGACATGGAAAATGAAATTATTACATTGCTTGGCGGACGTGTTTCTGAAGCCATCGTTTTAGGCGATATCTCAACCGGAGCGTCAAATGATATTCAGCGCGCTACAAATATCGCCCGCAATATGGTTACACGCTACGGTATGTCTGATGCCCTCGGTCCGATTGTTTACGGAAGCGAACATTCCGCAGACGAGGTATTCCTCGGACGTGATTTCAATTCCAGCCGCAACTATTCAGAAGAAACCGCGTCTGAAATTGATAACGAAATCAAGCGCATTATTCGTGAAGCTTACGATACCGCTGAAAGTCTTTTGAAAGAGCATATGGATAAACTCGACTTTATCGCTAAATTCCTGATAAAGCATGAGATAATGGACGAAGTTCAGTTTAACGCGGTAATGGACGGCAATCCCACAATGGAAGAGCTTGAAGCCATGGTTGAGGATAAGCGCCGCAAATCCGAAGAAGAAAACGCTAATCGTGCGCGTATGCTTGAGGAAGAAGAAAGAAAAGTTCGTGAAGCAAATCAGGCTGAGGATAATAATAACGATAATAATTCCGATGTGCCTAATATTAAAGATTAAATAACAAAAAAATGGGATAGTGATTTTATTTTCACTACCCCTATTTTTTATTTTTGATTTTTTACCGTCTGTATTTGTTGCGTCTTCTGGCTTCACGCTCACGGCGAGTGGCTTCATACAGTACATACGCAACGGACAATATAACCGCAGTTACAGCGGCAGTTATAAAGAATGTGCTTGAGGTAAAATTTTTTATCCGTTCGAGCATATACAAAAAATCGCTGCGGCTTACCGCTGATGTCGTAACAAGATTTATATTGCCTAAAATTACTCCGTCTTTGATAATCGTAACCATTCCGGCAACCTGTCCTTCCTCAACCGGAGCGTCAAGTTCTTCGGACACAGTTTTATAACTGCGCTGTATATCGTTTTTTATATCGGTATCGGTAGGCAGATATACCTCAAGCGATTTTTCCGGAACAAGTGTAACGTAATCAAGCGCACTTGACATATTAACTTTTATTTCGCAAATCATCTCAGACGATGACAGCACCTCAACATATCCGAAATTTGCAAATGCCCATTCAAACAATTTTATTGCTTCAGTATATGAGTAAATAGTCGATATTTCTCCCGTATCCCCTATTTCATCTGCCTGAGCATTCATTATTATCACTAAATATGTCAGACCTTCTTTTTGAGCGGTAGCCACAAGCGCATAGCCGCCCTGAGGAGTTGAACCGGCATTCATTCCGGTTGCATATCGGTAGTAATATTTGGTTTCGCTGCTGCGAGATATCAAATAATTTCGGTTATATATATTACGATATTCATACATATTGGTTTCGGGCATAACATATTTGGGCATCGAAGCAATTTCTATGAATTTAGGCAGTGAGTAGGCATATTTTGCGATAATGGCGGTATCACGTGCGGTTGTTACCATTCCATCATGATGCATTCCGCTGGGATTTGTGTAATTGGTATTTACCGCTCCAAGTTCACCGGCTTTACGGTTCATCTCAGCAACGAAAAGCTCCGGACTTCCTGATACGAGATTTGCGATAATATATGCGGCGTCATTTGCCCCTCCGATTATTAGAGCGTGTATCAAATCCCCGATTGTAACAACTTCATCAACTTGAAGTCCAACATTGTTTCCGGTCACATTTTTAAGCATATCCTCAGTTATTGTAACCTTTTCGTCAAAGCGGTCGCCCAAATTTTCAAGCGCAAGAATCGCGGTCATAAGCTTTACTGTTGAGGTAGGGAAAACTGACATATCGGGGTTATAGGTAAAAAGCTCCATGTCATGCTCAAAATTATATACATATACCGAGCCGAGCTTTGATAAATCTATTTCCGGGTCTTCAACTGCGGATACCTGAGCTGTAAGCCCGATAACAAAACAGATGAGCATAATTACAGAAACAATAACTTTACTTTTTTTTAAAATTCTCATTTTATCATTCATTATAATTATTTATTTGAAAAATATTGAATGGTGGAATCAATATCGCGTTTAATAGCGTTTTTCAGCTCATTTATATCGGAAAATTTCAGCTCATCACGCAGACGCCGATAAAAATCAACACGTATACATTTTCCGTACAACATACCGCTGTAATTTATTATATGGGTTTCGCAGTTTACATTTCCTGAATTCGACACCGTAGGACGCACGCCCACATTAGCCACTCCTAAAAATATATCATCACCGACAGTGCAGGTACAGGCGTATATTCCACGCTTTGGAATAATGTAATTTTCGGGAAAATTCTGATTTATAGTAGGAATACCGATTGTACGTCCGAGCTGTTTTCCGTATACCACCGGAAATTTTATAAAAAATGGGTGTCCGAGCAGCTCTGCGGCTCCCTCAGTGTCACCGTCCGCTATCATTGTTCGTATTGCGGACGAGCTGATTATTTTTCCGCTTTTAATAACCGGCGGTATGACGATAGTTTCTATCCCGCGTTTTTTCAGCGATTTTTCGAGAATTTCAGAGTCTCCCCTGCCCCCTTTGCCGAATCTGAAATTAAATCCGCATACGGCGCATTTTATATTAAGCGACTGGCATAAAATTTTATCTATAAATTCTTCGGGAGAAAAATCCTTTATTTTAAAAAAATCCTCTGTGAAAGCGCAGTCTATTCCAATATCTTTAAATAGTGAGAGTTTATCTTCCAAACTGGTCAATTGAAGTACGGGGGGAGCTGACGGGTCTAATACGCTTCGGGGCGGATATGTGAAAGTAAACGCTCCACTGACAGTATCTCCCCCAATCTCTCTCGCTTTTTGAGCGGCAGTTTTAAGAAGTTTTGCGTGTCCGAGATGAACACCGTCAAAATTTCCAAGTGCTATAACGGACGGCGGTATTCTATCGTCATTTGATTTACTTTTAAAAAAATAAGTATTCATGTCTGTTATTCCGTTTTTTTATTTTCGAGAAAATAAGTACTTTTTTGCTACTCTGTTTTTTATTCAGAAAATTATCTGATAATAATTTAATAGCCCCAATGGCTGAAGTATGAATAAATACAACCGCCACCGGAGCATGATTAAGTAAAACGAGGTTAATTTTTATAAACCGAGATAATTTTTAACAAGAGCGTTCAGCAGCTCGTCACGGTCTATACGGCGGATAAGACTGCGCGCGTTTTTGTAATTGGTAATATAAGTCGGATCCTCCGATAAAATATATCCTACGAGCTGATTTATTGGGTTATAGCCCTTTTCGCTGAGAGCCTCATAAACCATTGTAAGAGTCGCTCTTATCTCGCGTTCTTTTTCGTCGCGGATAGAAAAGGTAATTGTTTTGTCATTTTCGTTTTTAGTCAATCAAACCAGCCCCCTGACACTTTATTTTATATATTTATAATTATATAGTAAAACTGCCGATTTTGCAAGTACTTTTAATAAAAAATCACCGCGTAAATTTCAATTATTCATTGTGAATTATGAATTATACATTATCTTTCGTTTAGAGGAACATAAGTCATTTCGGGTTGAACGCATTTATATGAAGGACGGATAATCTTCTGTGCGTTGACAATTTCCTCAAGACGGTGAGCGCTCCAGCCGGCGATTCTCGCTATTGCGAAAATAGGAGTGTAAAGTTCTTCCGGCAAACCAAGCATTCTGTATACAAATCCGCTGAAAAAGTCGATATTCGGTGAAACGCCCTTGTAAATTTTACGTTTTTCCGCAATTACTTCCGGTGCGATACGCGCTACCATTGTATAAAGTTTATATTCTTCGTGCATATTTTTTTCTTCGGAAAGTTGTTTTACGAAACTCTCAAGTATATCCGCTCTCGGGTCAGAGAGTGAATAAACGGCATGACCCATTCCATAAATCAATCCGGCTTTATCAAATTTTTCTTTATTGAGCAAGCCTACAAGATAATCACGCACCTGATTTTCATCTGTTACGTCAGACACTTCTTTTTTGAGGTCGTCGAACATACGAACTACTTTGATATTCGCGCCACCGTGACGCGGACCTTTAAGCGAGCCGAGTGATGCCGCAACGGTAGAATATGTGTCTGTTCCTGAAGATGTTACTACGTGAGTTGTGAATGTTGAGTTATTTCCGCCTCCGTGTTCTGCGTGAAGTACAAGTGCAAGGTCGAGTATTTTCGCTTCAAGTTCAGTATAGCGGCTGTCCGGACGGAGCAAGTGCAGAATATTTTCCGCGGTTGAGAGCTCGGGGCAGGGCTGATGAATGAACAGGCTCTGACCGTCATGATAATGTGAATATGACTGATAGCCATATACAGAGAACAGCGGGAAAAGTGCGATTAATTCAAGGCACTGGCGCAGTACATTTGGCAGAGATATATCATCGGCGGTATCGTCATATGCGTACATTGTAAGCACACAGCGTGCGAGAGTATTCATCATATCACGGCTGGGAGCTTTCATTATTATATCGCGTACAAAACTTGTAGGCAGAGTACGGTAATGTCCAAGCAAAGATGAAAATTCATCAAGTTCAGTTTTTGACGGAAGAGAGCCGAATAAAAGCAGATATACGGTTTCTTCAAAACCGAAACGTTTTTCACTCACAAAGCCGCTGACTATTGAACGGATATCATAGCCTCTATATGAAAGTATACCCTGACACGGAATTTCTTTACCGTCTTTATATTCATATGCGCGTATATCCGAAATTTCTGTAAGTCCGGTAAGCACACCACGTCCATCAAGGTCGCGTAATCCGCGTTTTACCTCATATTTTGCATACAGCTCCGGTGTTATATGATTGCAGTCGATACATTTCTGAGCGAGCATTTCAACTGCGGGAGATATTTCTGTGTAAGCTTTATTTGGCATTTACTTCTCCTGTTCTGATTTAATATCAGTTTATTCTGAAAATCTTAAGCATATACTTCCGCTGATACTAAATCATTGATGTTTTTATAATCATTTTGATAGATTTATTAGCATTATTATACCACATTAATATGAACGGAATATTTACAATTTAGGTGTGTCAGAAAAATTTATTTTGCATATAATAAAATTATGGAAGAAACCAAAAAATTCATAATGGGAGAAAAAGTATGCGTACATATAAATTTGTTCCGGTTCCTCTGCCGTACTCATTTGATGCTCTTGAGCCGGTGATTGACGGTGAAACCGTAAGAATTCATTACGGACAGCACTATACAGGATATATAAACAATTTAAATGTTCTGCTTTCAGGATATCCGAAATACTGCGGATATACGTTGGAACAGCTTATATCTTCCCCGCTCGGCTCGATTCCCTCTGACACTGCGGCGGATATACGGTTCAACGCAGGCGGTGTCTATGCTCATGAACTTTATTTTGCCGGACTGCGCCCGCCCTCAGCTACTGGCTATATAAATTCGGACTGTGCGCTTATTCATGAAATAAAGCGGCAGTATTCTACCATTAATGATTTTTTATACGAGATTAAACAGGCTGGAATGAATATAAAGGGCAGCGGCTGGGTTTGGCTTGTATGGACAGGACATTCAAGAGTCAACGGGCGAAGCGGGCTTTTGATTGTATCGACATCAAATCACGACGTTCCCAATCTCTCAAAATGTGTACCATTGTTTGCGCTTGATGTATGGGAACATTCATATTATTTGAAATACCGTTGGGAGCGTAAGGTTTATCTTGATAATATATTGAGTATAATTGATTTTGACTCGATAAGCTCCAGAATGGAAGGTTTATTTTGAATAATAACTTTCGCTCTGTTGACAATATTGCATATAAAATATATAATATTAATTAGATAAATTTGACGCTTGCCTATTAAAATTAAACCTGCTATATAAATAAAAGGATATAAAATCACATGAAAGAAAAAAAATCTTTTAAAATTTTGAAAAAAGCCGCAGACCCAATTGTAAAGCGCACTTTTAAGGATTATTTATATGAAACAGGTTTGCTTATAATCGGTTCCGCCTGCTACGGCGTTGCTATGAATATGTTTTTAGTTCCCGGCTCAATCGTTCTCGGCGGTGCGACCGGTATTTCCACTACATTCAATTTTATAACCGGCTTTATCCCGATAGGTGTTGGTATACTTATAATCAATGTTCCGCTTGTACTGCTGAGTATGCGGATTTTTGGCTTTAGGGAAATGCTAAAAACTATTTTAGGAATAATATTTTCCTCTGTTTTTATTGACACAATGGGATTTTTGCCGATTCCAGAAATGGACCCTCTGCTTCAATCCATATTCGGCGGTTCGGTTATGGGATTTGGCGCAGGGCTGTTATTCTCTCGCGGTTTTACGACAGGCGGCAGTGACCTTGCCGCAATGATTATAAAGCGCAGGTTCAAGCAATTCTCAACCGGCAAAATAATGATGACCGTTGATTTTATCATTATTGTGGGCTCCGCACTGATAACTCAGCGGCTTGAAGGCGTGCTTTATTCCATTGTCGCTGTATATTCATTCACGACTGTTGTAGATATTGTCATGGGCGGCGCGGATAAAGCCAAGCTTGTATACATTATATCTCCTAAATACAGTCAAATAGCCGATGCTATTTTCGCAAACCTTAAAAGAGGTGTAACAGTGCTTTCCGGTACTGGCTGGTATACCGGTGAGGATAAATCTGTACTTATGGTAGTTGTCAAAAATCAGGAAATGTTTCAGATTAAATCACTTATCCATTCAATCGACCCAGAGGCATTTATTATTTTTGGAGAAGCTAGCGAAGTTATGGGCTATGGCTTTAAAGCTTCCTTATAAACCTATGGTAATGCATAATGCATAATTCATAATTCATAATTAGTAAAGGAAACGATTGGCACAAAATATTTATAAGCAAACAAAAGCACCACGCAAACCGGGGATCGAAAACGGTTTCTAGAAAATCGGATGATTCGCGGAACTAAGGGGTGTCAGAGGTTTCTCTTTTTTGATGAAACTTTTTTCTCTTCCGATAAAAAGAGAAAAAAGTTTTAGTGAGCGGCTAATACAATAAAATTTTAAGCACATAACATAGCAACTATAAAAACACATCTAATTT
>CALWTV010000051.1 GCA_944384555.1 uncultured Clostridia bacterium
ATATTCATATAAAGCAAAATATTTCATCATATGGAGTTATGCGCTCTTTAGGCTGGAGAACGGCAGATATTTTGAAAATTATTCTTCTGCAAGGTACTGTTGTATATATTTTTTCAGCTTTTGTATCATTTATTGCAAGCGTTTTTATTTTAAAAATATTTTCCGCAATAACAGAACATAATTATACAGATAATTTTATGCTTATAGATTTCTGTGTTCCGTATACCGAAACGCTTATAACTTATTTTATGGCATATATTTTTATTGCCGTATGCTTGTTTGCAATAAAAAAAACAATTTCAAAAAATATAGTGCATATGATGAACGGAACAATTGACTATACCGCTTCATATGTATCAAAATCTTCAAAAAAATTCACGCAAAGTCCAAGTATCAATAACTACAATTTGTTATATATGTACCGTTCCGGCTATTCAATAATTTTATCTATAATAAAAAGAAGCGTATTGTTATCGCTTCCGATGATTTTTATTGTTATTTCGATTATGGTATATGGCATGAGAACACAGGCAGAATTGTCAGAACACGATTACGGAATATATTATCTTCCTCCTGCGAAAGTAACAGACGCGGTAATAAATGAGGTATACTCGCTCGAAGGAATAAAAAATATTGTGACTATTTATACATATGAAGACGGCACATACGGAGGTATAGAAATATACTGTGAAGACGGGTACGAAGAAATACTCAAGCCTGAAATCGAAAATATCTCCGTAATAAACAAACTTCAGTTTACAGATGATTTTCATAATGACAAACTTGTAATCATGCAGAGCAATACATTTACAATATTTTATTTATTGCAGGCATTTATTTTATTTGTGTCAGTAATTTTAATAAGCTCAGCAGAAATTAAGCAGACACTGTCGCTCAGAACACATGAATTTTCCGTAATCAGGTCATTAGGAACAGAACTAAAGGATATGAAAAAATTATACTCTCCCGAGCTTTTCAGCGCGGTATTATCATTGATTATATCTTTTATTTTCACATTTGCAGTATTTCAATTCTTAGTGGGAATTGCGTACATAAAACCAATTTTTATCGCTTTAGTTTTGATTTTATTCTTCTCAGCTTATATCACAGTTCACCTGATTAATTACCGAAATCATTTGAGATATATTTTATGCGGCAGTCTCAGCGAAAAAATCAAGGAGATTTTATAATGGATAAAAATATATTGGAATGTTCATCTCTTACAAAAACATTCACTCAAGGTGAAAATATTATATATGCGGTAAATTCCTGCAATTTAAAGATTGAAAGCGGGAGCTTTACCGCAATATACGGTGCTTCAGGCTCCGGAAAAACCACATTGCTTCACCTCTTGTCAGCACTTGACAACCCTACAAGCGGAAATGTGTTTATAAACGGAAAAGACATTCACAAAATGAATGACGCGGATGTTTCAAAATTCAGAAAAAACGAAATCGGATTTATATTTCAAAATTTTAATCTGCTTCCAATACTCACCGCAGAGGAAAATATAATGATGGCGGCGGCTTCAAATCCCTCATTCTCAAAAATTTATTTTGATGAGATATGCGAGCATTTAGGAATAAAAAACCGCCTCCATCATATGCCTCATGAATTGTCTGGGGGTCAGCAGCAGCGGACAGCAGTCGCACGTGCATTAATAAACCGCCCTAAAATTGTATTCGCTGATGAGCCTACCGGCAATCTCGACCGCAAAAGCGCGTCTGAATTAATCGCTCTGCTCTCCTCATCAAATAAAAGTTTTGGGCAAACAATATTAATGGTAACTCATGATGTCAGCATTTCCGAAACTGCGGATACCGTTTATAATATGGAAGACGGTGTATTAACTCGTATTAAATAAACATTATCAATTCACGTATTGCTTAATCATTTTTACATAATCCTTATTTTCGAGAAGTTCCGCAGAACGCCCGTGTTTTGCACTAAGCAGATAATTTACCATAAATTGTAGCAAACTGTCAGTATCATGCGGTTTTATCATACATTCATATAATACCAAATCTTCTTTAGAAAGCTCATCTATTTTTTTCATTGCTTTAAGCTGTTTTTTCCTTATTCTGATTATATCTTCTGCCGTGCCGCCCCTATATGTCAAATCATTGGCAAGCCTGCTGAATATACTTTCTTCAATCACGACAAAAACGGAATCTCCGCTTTTTTCAAATGATTCAGTTGCCGCATCGCCATAATATTCAGCTTTTTTCACTTTTTCCTCATATGTCAGCTGATTGTCGAAAAAGATTGATTTAACTGCTTTATCCGCGGCAAAATCAGAAAGCTCATAAAGATTTTTTCTGACCCAGTAAAGGAATTCAGGGGTATTCTTTGCGAAGAGCTGCTCGCTTTTCTGTCCGGAAGTCGCGTACCAATTTGAAAAATTCTGCTTGTAAATATCAAGCGCCTCGTCAATTCTGCTCTCCGCCCATAATAATTTAGCCTGCATATTATATGAGTCAAGGCGTATATCATTATCAGTACATCCTTCCTGAATTTTGCGGCATATATCGAGAAATTCTTCTTTGTGTGCCAAAAGCACCTGAGGGTCATTGTCCGCAGAACCTCCGCCTATATTCCACATATACCAGTGCATAATCCGAAAATCATTCGAGTATTCCTCCATCGCCTTTTTAATAAAATTTTGCGATGCTTCATAATCGCTTCTGTAAAGTACATGGTATTTGGCGATTATATCGTCTATTTCCTGTTCCACCCGTGCTGAATCATATCCCATAAGCTCGTCGATAGTTACGTCGAAATAATATGCCAGCGGCTGAAGCAGTGTAATATCCGGATATGTATCTTCTCTCTCCCATTTGCTAACAGCCGCGCAAGTCACATTCAAAGCCTGTGCAAGCTGTTCCTGAGTAATATTTTTAACTTTTCTCAGACGCTTTATGTTTTCACCAATCATCATTTTCATAATACTGCTCCCCTTAATCAATATAAATTAAGCCGACGTCAGCTTCTGTTTATATTATATCAAAAAAATTTCAGCAGTAAAGGTATCATTAAGAAACCGTTTTTTAACCTGCGCTATAATTTTTATACTTTAGGTATATTTTAATCGAAAAAATAGTTTTTCTGTAAGGTTATTGACATACACTTCTATATGTCATATAATTTGATTCAACGGATATAAATTTATCAAAACTTAAACTTATAGGGAGAAATTAATGAGATGAGCATGAAAGAAAGAATGGATAAAGGTGAGCTTTACCTGCCAACAGATGAAGATATTCTGAAAGAACAGATGAAAAAACTTGAGCGTCTTTACGAATTTAATATGACCAGACCCTCTGAAATGGAAAAAAGACAACAAATGCTTAAAGAAATGTTTGCGGAAATCGGAGAAGGCTGTTATATTGAACCGCCTTTTCATGCGAATTTCGGCGGCGCACACGTTCATTTCGGTAAAAAAGTATACGCAAATTTTAACCTGACAATGGTAGATGACACTCATATATATGTCGGTGACTGCACCATGTTCGGTCCGAACGTGACAGTTGCTACGGCAGGACACCCAATTCTTCCCGAACTGCGTGAAAAAGCATATCAGTACAATATGCCGGTACATATCGGGAAAAACTGCTGGCTCGGAGCTGGTGTCATTGTTTTACCCGGAATTACAATCGGTGACAATACAGTTGTAGGTGCGGGAAGCGTTGTTACAAAGGATTTACCCTCAAATGTAGTTGCAGTCGGCAACCCATGCCATGTTTTAAGAGAAATCAGCGAGCATGACAGAGAGTACTATTTTAAAAATAGAAAAATTGACTATTCAGCATTATAATTACATATTTTAAACAATAAGAAAGGCGATTTATATCGTCTTTTTTGTTATTATAGAAATATTTTTTGTAAAAATTGGTTAATATAAGTAAAAATCAAATCTTAAATATAATTTATTTTATAAAATTAAAAAAATACCATTGACATAAAAACATTTTTATTATAAAATAGTTTTAAGTTAAAATTTTTTGATATATTAATTAAAAAATTCAGAAAAATATAAATACAAGGGAGTAACAAAAATGGATATAAAGCCCTCTAAAACCGAATTTGTAACCGATCTTAAGAGTATGCTTGAAAAGACTGCCTCAAATTATCCGGATAAAGTCTGCTATAAATTTTACAGAAACAAGCAGATTGAAGAAATAACTTTCGGTGACTTCAAAAAATATATGGATTATATCGGTACCGCACTTTGCAAAGACGGTCTCGGAAATGCCCATGTCGCAGTCATTGGTGAAACTACGCCCGAGTGGATAGCGTCATATATGGCAGTTGTAAATGCCGGAGGTGTTATTGTTCCCCTTGACCGCGAACTTGCATTTGATGAAATAGTAAATTTTATCAATCGTTCAAAAGCGGAAGTTTTTGTTCATTCACATCATTTCACTGAGCAGTTAAAAGAACGTCAGGCTGATATGCCCAATGTTAAACTTTTTATTGAAATTCCCAAAACTAAATTTACAAAAATTGAAAATCTTGCGCTATGCGATACCTTGCCGGATAGTAAGTTTATAGCGTTTGAGGATATTTTAAATTATGGTTCTACTCATCTTAAACTTGGATTCGAGGAATTTATAAACAATACCCCCGACCCCGAAAAGTTATGCGCAATATTATTTACCTCGGGAACAACCGGTACAAGCAAGGGCGTTATGCTCTGTCAAAAAAATATCTGCTGTTCCGTAAACGGTGCACGCGACGGCTGCCGTCTTTCTCCTGATGACGTGCTTATGTCCGTACTTCCTGTACATCATACATACGAAATGTCAGCCGGTATTCTCTACCCGCTTCATAACGGTATGACTGTATGTATAAACGATTCTCAGAAAAATTTAGCGCGCAACATGAAAATCTTTCAGCCAACCGCCGTTGCCGTTGTTCCGCTTTATGTAACCACGATAAATAAAAAAATATGGGACAGCGCAGAAAAGCAAGGCAAAGCTGATAAACTTCGTGCCGCAATTAAGGCAAGCAATTTACTCAGACACATTAAAATAGACCTTCGAGAGAAATTATTCAAATCCATAAAGGAATCGTTCGGCGGCAGATTAAAATATATGGTATCAGGTGGAGCCGCACTAAATCCTGAGCTTATCGATACATTCGACGCAATCGGCATTGAACTGGCGCAAGGTTATGGAATTACAGAATGTGCGCCTATTGTCGGCGTAGTGCCTTTTAACAAAATTTTAAAGAAAAAAGGTTCAGCAGGCACACCATTCCCGAATATCGAAATAAAAATTGACTGCTCTGAAAATGAGGATCCCGATGACAAAATCGGAGAAATTCTCGTATCCGGAAACTGTGTAATGCTTGGTTATTATGATAACCCTGAAGCTACCGCCGCAGTATTTGTAGACGATGAAAACGGCAAACGCTGGTTCAGAACCGGTGACTACGGCTATATAGACAATGACGGATACTATTACATCACGGGACGCAAAAAGAACGTTATCATCTCGTCTAACGGCAAAAACGTATTCCCCGAAGAAATTGAAAGTTACCTTGAAGAAATTGATTTGATTGAGGAATGTGTAGTTGTCGGCAAAACCGCAGATGACGGCGAAACAGTCATGATATATGCAATTGTATATCCCAATGAAGAAGTCGCAGAATCGCTCGGAATAAAAGGCGATAAAGACGCGCTCTGTGCAAAATTAAAAGAAGAAGTCGCTAAAATTAACGAAAATCTGCCTATGTTCAAACGAATCCGCAATGTTATTGTTAGAGATACTCCGTTCGCAAAAACAAGTACCCGTAAAATCAAGCGTCATGAAATTGAAGAAATTTCTCAGATTAATACAAACGAACTGTAATCAGGCACAAAGCGAGGTATTATCTCTATGACAAGAGAACAATCACTGGTTTTAAACAGTTTTTTTGTAAATTTATTTAACAAAGTTTTGGCAATGGAAAAGAATGCTCTGGCAAAAAGCGGATATGAAAATCTCTCTGTAAGCGAAATGCATGTGCTTGAAGCAATATACGCTCTTACCGAACAGTGTAAAAATACCATGACAGGTGTGGCAAATCAGCTTGCTATAAGTGTAGGCGCGCTTTCAACCGCAGTAAATACATTAGTAAAAAAAGGATATGTAAACCGTACACCTTGTGAAAATGACAGGCGTATAATATACATAACCTTATCTGAGATAGGAAAGCGTGCGCAGAAATGTCACGAAGAATTTCATTTTAAAATGATTAAAGGAGTAAGTGAGACACTTTCAGAAGCTGAAGTTGTGACACTAATTGAAACATTAAACCGACTTAACATTTTTTTCACTAAATCCAGCGAAGTTTAATTTTTATATAAATACATTTAAGTAAAATAAAAAAGCTCTTAGGTAATCAATTTATCCAAGAGCTTTTTGTGTTGATTATTGTAAAACTATCAGCCGACCACAGACGGTACTTTTTCAGTTTTTTGTGTTTTGGGAACAGAATATCCGCCCATATTTTCACGTGCTACTGCCAACATCAGTTTTATGCGGTTTTCCTGATTTACACGTGTTGCGCCCGGGTCATAGTCAATAGGAACAATATTTGATTTCGGATAAATTTCCCGCAATTTTCGAATCATACCCTTACCGACAATATGATTCGGCAGACAGCCAAACGGCTGAGCACATACAATATTTCCGTATCCGTGATGAATAAGCTCAATCATTTCGGCAGTTAAAAGCCAACCCTCTCCCATTTTACAGCCATATCCGATTACGCCTTTTACCATTTCTTTAATTTCGGCATATGATGACGGCGCTTTAAATCCGCTCTGCTTTACTGCGTCAATCATGGCAGATTCAATTTTAGTAAGGTAATTCATCAATGTATTTATAACTGAATACTTTATTTTGTTTCCGCCATAGAGCTTTATATCTTCAAGACGATTGTCAACTTTAAAAAGAATAAATCCCATTATTCCGGGAACCATGACTTCACAGCCCTGTTCAAACAAAAATTTTTCAAGATTATTATTAGCCACAGCAGAATACTTTACGTATATTTCTCCGACAATGCCTACTTTAGTTTTATTTTCGATTTTTTTCGGAATAGCGGCGAATGTACTCATTATCTGAGGAAGCGTCTTTTTTATTTCACGCGCGGAATAACCTTTATCAGATTTGAACATTGCGGTAATTTTATTAATCCAGTCCTCAACTAATCGTGCGCTGTCGCCTTTATTTATTTCATAAGGCTTGACTTGATTGTCGGCAAGCATAAGTATATCTCCGTATGCGAGAGCGGCTATGCATCTGCGTACCATAGGCAGAGTGAAACTGAAACCGCTGTTTTTCTCAAGTCCCGATAAATTCAGGGAGATAACAGGAATATGTGCCATTCCGGCTTTTTCAAGAGCCTTGCGGAGCAGATGAATATAATTTGAGGCACGGCAACCGCCGCCGGTCTGAGTTATCATCAGTGCAACTTTATTCAAATCATATTTTCCGCTTTGAAGTGCGTCAATAAACTGTCCGATTACTAACAGTGCAGGATAACAAGTATCATTATGTACATACTTTAATCCGGCGTCCACCACAGCCTGTCCCGTATTAGTAAGCAATTCCATTTTCAAACCATAGTGAATAAATACATTTTTTATAAGATTGAAATGAATAGGAGCCATGTTGGGAATAAGCACGGTATATTCCTTTTTCATCTCTTTGGTAAATTCAATTCTGTTTTGTGCCTGTTCCATTCAGACGTCTCCTTTCATTTTACTGAATTTAATTTTGGGGAATTTTTTCTTGCAAGCTTATTTGTTTCAAACAAACTGCGCAGTCTGATTTTAACCGCTCCAAGATTTGTGATTTCATCAATT
>CALWTV010000052.1 GCA_944384555.1 uncultured Clostridia bacterium
AAGGTAAAGGCGTATCATTCATGGAAAATCAGGCAAGCTGGCACGGTGCGGCTCCGAATGAGGAACAGTATAATACCGCAATAGCTGAACTTACTGCATACAAGAACAGCTTATAATCAAAACAGGATAAAACACGCCTAATATAAATTTTTACAGATTGAAAAAATGACTGGGCGCATACAAATATTTTTATTTGCGCCATAAATTTTTAAGGAGATTAATAAAATGGCTGATAAAATTGCAACCCGTGAATCATACGGAAACGCTTTAGCGGAATTCGGCGCGGTTTACGAAAATCTCGTGGTGCTTGATGCCGACCTCGCTGCCGCAACAAAAACCGGCGTTTTTAAGAAAAAGTTCCCAGAGAGATTTTTTGACTGTGGTATTGCGGAAAATAATATGTTCTGTGTAGCGGCAGGTCTTGCGGCTACCGGCAAAATTCCGTTTGCCTCTACTTTTGCTATGTTTGCGGCTGGACGTTCATTTGAACAAATCCGAAACGCTATTGGATATACACATCTTAACGTTAAAATCGGCGCAACTCATGCCGGAATTACAGTAGGTGAGGACGGCGCTACCCACCAGTGCAACGAAGACCTCGCTACAATGCGCGTTATACCGGGCATGACAATAATAAATCCCGCTGACGATACCGAAGCTCGTGCGGCTGTTGAAGCGGCGATAAAGTTTAATGGTCCTGTATATCTGCGTTTCGGCAGACTCGCAGTACCGGTACTCTTTGATAAAGCAAGCTATAAATTTGAGCTTGGCAAGGCGGTAAATATGACTGAAGGTACTGATGTCACCATTATCGCAACAGGTATTGAAGTAAACGAAGCACTTATTGCGGCTGAACAGCTCAAAAATGAAGGTATTTCCGCACGTGTACTCAATATGCACACAATCAAACCGATTGACCGTGAAGCGATTATAGACGCGGCTAAAACAACAGGCGCAATCGTTACCGCTGAAGAACACAGCATAATCGGCGGACTTGGAAGCGCAGTTGCGGAAGTTGTTTCAGAAACAATACCTGTTCCTGTACTCCGTGTAGGTATAAACGATGAATTCGGCAAGAGCGGTCCGGCAAAAGATTTAATTCCTCTGTTCGGAATCGCAGCGGCTAATATAGTTGAAAAGGCTAAAGCGGCAATAAGCCTGAAGAAATAATTTTTAATTAAGAACGGTAAATTAAATTATTAAAAGTATTGATGAAGGTGTATTATGAACGAGGCGTTAAACAAAATATCCCGCATAAAACTTCTTCCGGTTATCAAAATAGATAATTTAGAAAATGCAGTCCCGATTGTAAAAGCATTGTCAGACGGCGGAATTGCAGCGGCTGAGATTACTTTTCGTACCGAATGTGCCGCAGACGCAATCAAAAAGGTTTCGTCGGAAATGCCGGAGATTTTTGTAGGTGCCGGCACTGTTCTCAGCGTTGAAAATGTCAAGCGTGCAGTTGACAGCGGAGCTAAATTTATCGTAAGTCCCGGACTTAATCCCGAAGTGGTGTCTTACTGCGTTAAAAATGATATACCGATTGTTCCGGGGTGTGTAACTCCTACTGAAATTGAGCTTGCAATGTCACTCGGGCTTGATACGGTGAAATTTTTCCCGGCGGAGGCCTACGGTGGACTTAAAGTGATAAAAGCTTTGTCTGCGCCTTATTCAATGATTAAATTTATCCCAACTGGTGGTATCGACCTATCTAATATTAAAGAATATCTCTCTAATAAGAGCGTTCTTGCGGTAGGCGGTTCATTTATGGTAAAAGATGAATTTATAAAGAAACGTGAATTTTATAAAATTACCGAACTTACACAGTGCGCATGTGATATCATAAAAGAAATTTAAAATTTTAAATAAAGGGAGCTTTTGCAATTCATTTTGCAAGGCTCCTTTTTGCTTTATATTGGTGTTAATTTCATTAAGATAAATTTATATAAAAATAAAGGAGACGCATTGAAGCATCTCCTTATTATTGAAAAAATTATTCAACAAAATCGATAACCTGACCGAGTTCAACTGATTTGAAAGCGGCTTCCATAACTTTAAGTACACGTCTCATCTGAGCGTGAGTTACAAGCTGTTCTGCTTTTCCGTCAATAGCATCGATGAAGTTACGATAATAATCGTGAACATCTGAAACCGGACGTTCAACTTCATATTCATCAATTGTTATGCTGTCACGGGGAGCCATTGTCTTTGTAAGTCCGGCAGCTGTTTCAACCGGAACAACATCGGATTCATGCCAAGCCTTGCATTTTACAACCTTTGCATTTTCTCTCCAGTCGGTAATCATGGCAGTACCCTTCATGCCCTGCATATAGAAACGAGGCATTGCGATAAAGTTGAGAGTTCCAACTTCGATATAAGCTTTTTTGCCTTTTTCAAATGTAAGTTCGAGTTTGAAACCGTCATCAACTTCAAAGTTGGTGAGATTTTCAAAACGGCAGTAGAGCTTTTCAATTTTTTCGGTGTAAATCTGGAGCATTTGGTCGATAAGGTGTACGCCCCAGTCATAGAGCATACCGCCGCCGAATTCTTTCTGTCCGCGCCAGTCGCTGGGGATACCACGGCTGCCGTGAATTCTTGATTCGATATTGAAGATTTCGCCGATTTCGCCGCTGTCATGAATTTTCTTCATAGCGAGGAAGTCAACGTCAAAGCGACGGTTCTGATGTACTGCGAATTTTTTGCCTGCTTTTTCAGCAGCTGCAATCATTGCGTCAAGGTCTTCAGAAGAAAGTGCAACTGGTTTTTCACAGATAACATTCTTTCCAGCTTCAAGAGCCTGAATAACAACAGGACGGTGAACATCATTAGGAATAGCAACTGTTACGAGTTCAACTTCAGGGTCAGCTAAAACAGCTTCGAAAGACGGATATGCATAAATACCTCTGGATTCCGCGAGCTGATTGCGCTCAGGTTTTATATCATATACGCCCTTAAGTTCAGCAACATCGCTTTTGAGCAGCTTTTCGGTATGCCATCCACCCATACCGCCGTATCCGACAACAACAACCTTCTTTTTCATTGCAATATACCGTTTACCTTATGACAGCGTTTTCTGCCATACAGATAAAAATTCCTTCCATATATATTTTATACGATTTATAATTCATGAGTAATATTAAATACACCCACTTTTATTATAGCGAATTTATTTATAAAGTCAATAATTTTTTTCAAAAATGTTAAAATCAAATTTTTTCACTAGATAATTTAAGTTATGATTTTTATATTAAGATATTCACAAATGATTTAATGTGTGATATAATGCCTTTGTAATTAAAACATAAATGAAGAGGATAACGATGGTTAAAAAATTATTGACATGCGCGCTTATTTTATGTGCGCTTATACTTTTGTGGTCTTGCGGAAATGACAGCAAAAATTCTGATAATTCTGAATCTCAAACAGAAACTTCCGCTCAGACAACAGCAATGGAAAATATAGAAACTGAACCAATTGAAGAAAGCAAGGTAAAAAATATGAAGTATAGTTTTAATATCAAAGAGTCAAGCTTATATGAGTTTTATATTGAATGTGAAAAATCAGACCTGACTGTAAAAGACTGTGTCTATTATATAGATGAAAATGACAAAATACCTATGTCATCGATAACGGAAAACGATAATTCCGTATCTTTGGGTACATATTATCTTGGCGAGGGAAACGTTGATTTTTATATTGAAGCAACCGAGGGAATGATGACTCCCCCACCTTCAGAAGTTAAAATAAAAGAAGTTTCCGTATATTTCCCCGATAAATTTGATTTGTCAAGAAATTGGATGAGGGAACTTTATATACCTGAATATAATGGCTGGGTAGAAACCGTAGGCTGGGACGATTTATGGACACATTGTCAGTATCTGCCCGAAAAATTCATTGCTGCTGATTTGACCGGAGATGAGGAACTGAGAGAATTTGCGAAAAATTGCGCGGATAATTTCTTAATCGGAAAAATGTATAATGAGGACGGTTCGGTCAATACCGTATACCGCGCGGAGATT
>CALWTV010000053.1 GCA_944384555.1 uncultured Clostridia bacterium
ATCCGCGTCTGATACATACCGCGGCATTACGTCAAGTCCCATATCTGACTTGTTTTCCTGCCATTTTTCATGTGCGGCATAAATTGTTCTTGAACCGACAATGAGCTCTTGTTCGCCAATATAAAGAGGCATATTTTCAAGAATTTTTCTTACCGCCCAAGCTTTGCGTTCAGCTAAACTCAGAGGCATGTCGTTTGTATCCCAGCCGTCAGGCATAGGAATACGTGCTTTTTTATGTACGCTTTCGAGTGCGTCTTTGCGTAAAAATTCAGTACGTGTCATAATAGTATCTCCTTTTCAATTACATTTAACAGGAAGTCCGGCGTCAAGGAAAATCTTAATATACTTATTCATATCTTCCTTTGATACAATCTGTGCTTCCGTACATGTATATTCCATTCCGAGCTGTTCGTATTTATTTGAACCCAGTTTATGATAGGGCATAAGTTCGATTTGCTCAGGAATTTTTGTTTGATTTTTTATAAATTCTGCAATTTTTTCTATTTCACCGCAGTTTGCATTATATCCGCCGATTACGGGAATACGAATCCATATTCTCGCACCTGATTCAACTAATTTTTTATAATTTTCCAATATAATTTTATTTGAAACTCCGGTTCCTCGAACATGAATTTCATCAGTAACGGCTTTTATATCGAATAAAAAAATATCCGTAAACTCAGATATATCATTGAAAACTTCCCATTTAGTAAATCCACAAGTATCGACTGCGGTATTAATTCCGGCATTTTTGCATTTAATCAAGCATTCTTTAAGAAAATCAGGCTGCATTGTACATTCACCGCCTGAAAACGTCACGCCGCCTTTATCTCCATAAAAATTAATGTCACGTTTTACTGCTTTCAAAATTTCATCAGATGTTACTTTACGCCCCATTAATTTAATGGACTTTGACGGGCAAACATCTATACATTTGCAGCAGCTGTCAATGTCACATCGGCTGAAATTCACTCTATGTATGTCATTTTCAAATATATGTACTTCATGTTCACATATACTTGCACAATCACCGCACATAATGCAAGACTGAGACTCATATTGAAGACTTAATTTTCCGTTGATTCCCTCAGGATTATGACACCATCTGCATTTAAGCGGACAGCCTTTCATAAAAATTGTGGTTCTGATTCCCGGTCCGTCATGAACGGAAAATCTCTGTATATCGAAAATTGTACCTTTTAAAAGTTCCATATTTTATACCGCCTTGATGGCTGTTAATTAAAATTTTTATTTTGTATTTTCACGTCAATTATATATTATCATCATTACCTTTGTCAAGGTATATATATTTTATTTTTTCACTTATAGACAAAACATAACTATATATGATATAATAATAAAAAAGTATTTAATATTTGAAAGAGTAGAATAAAATGAAAAAATACCCTGCATATAAAAAAGTATATGATGAAATTCGCCGCATGATTTATGACGGTGTATATAAAAAAGACTCGCTTTTGCCACCTGAGCCAGAACTCCAAAAAATGTTCGGTGTAAGTAGAACAACCATAAGAAAAGCTATTGAGATGCTTTCACTTGACGGAATGTTGTCAGTGAAACAGGGATTTGGTACTCTTGTCACTAACACTAACAAAAAAGCGGCTCAAAATCTTAATTTAATAACCTCAGTGTCACAGACTTTAGAAAATCTCGGATACGAAATCGGTTTGAAATCTATATATATTGAACCGGTAAAATCATACGGTAGACTTTCGGAAATGTTAGGAGTTGAAGATGATACACCGCTTTTTTGCATAAACAGAATTCAAACAGCTAACAATAAACCGGTTGCAATTGCCAAAAATTATCTTATTGCGGATAAATTTCCCGATATTGACAAAACCGATGATAAAATTGTTTCTCTTTATTCATATTTAAATGAAAAATACGGGATATCGTATACAAGCGCGACAGATAAAATCAGTGCCTGCAATGCAAGTTTTGAGGAATCACAGCTTCTTGACGTTGAGCCTAAATGCGCGCTTATCACAATAACCCGTATATGCTACCTAAATTCATTGCCGGTTGAGATTGACGAGGTAAAAATAATCGGCGAAAAATATGAGTTTGAAGTTATTATGCAGGGAAGTTAATTTTCTTCATTTACACTGTTTATTGTTTCAATTACATTGTCGAGTACTTTTTGAGCCGCTGGCTGTTTTGATGCTATTGCAGAGGCAATATCATTTTTAAGTTCGATGGTCAAATATGCTAAATCAAAAGCGTAATTGTTGAAATTGAATATATTGCCAAGATCATATCCGACATTTCCAAATATATAGTCAAGCATTTCTCCTGATTCTTTATCTTGAGTTACTTTGCCCTGTAATATAACGTCATAGAAAGCAGGGCGCACATTTTTATACCCAAGATATGACATGTCTTCGAGTATTATTCCGGTATCTTCACTGTTTGAATTAGTTTTTGGTACACATACAAGTGACATGCAGAATGTATTGTTTGATGGAATATATGATGTTTGAGATTCATCATATTTAGGATAGGGAATAATTCCAAATTCATCTTCCATGTGACGGTATGTATCTGCCATATATACACCTGTTAAACAAAACAGAGCTCTTCCTTCTCCAAAAATTAAATCCTCTGCTATTCCTACCCGGTGAACATTTAAAACAGTATCAAGATTGAATAATCCGTCATATAATTTCATAATTTTTGTAACGTTTGTTTCACTTTCAATTGTAAAAACTGGGATATCATTTTCATCTTTTTCCGCACAGTATACTCCCATGCTGTTCCACATACCCATTACAGCATCAAGAGTATGCGTCATTCCGAATTGATCATCTTTGTCACGTTTGCCATCTCCGTTCAAGTCTGAATCAACCGCATCTGACATTTCAAACATTTTGTCATATGTCCATATTCCATTTTTTACAAGTTCGTAAGGATTTTCAAGCTGATAATTTTCAATCATATTTTTATTAAAAAACGCCGCCCAGATTGACAATTCATCATTTGTTGTAAAATCAGATGCAGCAGCATAATGTTTTCCTGCAATTGAAAGAACATCATACGATGCCTTATCCCACCATGGATTATCGAAATTCACATGTTCAATTTCAGCAAGGTCAAGAAGAAGCCCGTTTGTAATGGCCTCAGCATAATTAATTCCGCGCATAAAAACAATATCAAATTCACCGTCGTTTGCCATAACAGATTTTTTTAGAGTAGCCATATATGCATTTGTATCATCGGTGTTAACCTGTTCCAAAATGCAGTTATATTTCGTCTGAATATCAATCTGACGGTTATAAGTCGCATCATTAAGGACTTCTCCGTTAAGCTCATCACTTACAATATCGATAAAATTAAGTGGAGTAAAGCCTCCCCAACCTGGAGTAGCAATTTTAAATACCTTACCGTTCATATCTTTTTCTGGAATAGATGGAACCAGTTCAGTTTCCTGTTCAGTTTCGGAAACAGATGAATTTACAGTAGTGTTATCAGAATTACTTTTGTTGGAGGTATTATCCGTGTTATTTGAACATGATTGAGATAATAATAATCCTATTAAAAGGGTAATAATACATAATGTTTTTTTCATAAACCGATATCTCCTTAAAATTAATATTATTCACTGATTCGAGCAATTACATGATTTTGCATATCTTCTGATAAATCAACAAATCTTGCGCTGTATCCCCCGAAACGAGTTGTCAAGGACTTTTTAATCAAATTCACAGAAAAGCCACAAAAAAGTGCCAGGAAGCACTTTCATGCTCCTGACACTCAGGCAGGCGGGTCACTTGCGGCCACTTAATAGCTCATC
>CALWTV010000054.1 GCA_944384555.1 uncultured Clostridia bacterium
CATCGTTCGCATAATAATTTTATTGACATTCATTCCAGCATAGCGCGCCGTATTTATACTGTCACCTACTACTGAAATCTCGTATCCGGATTTTGTATATTTAAAGTATACGTATAAAAACACTACCATAACTATACATACAATCCATGTAGAGTCAATTCCAAATACCATATCTATCCATGCGTTTTTCGGGAAAGCTGCAATTTTAGGAAATCCTCCCGCCGCTGGATCGCGCCAGATTCCGTCGCGCAAAAGCTGAATTGTATAAAGTGCGACATAGTTAAGCATAAGTGTAAGCAGTGTTTCATTTGTACCGAATTTACATTTGAAAAACGCCGGAATAAGACCGAGGATTCCGCCGCCCAAAGCCCCTGCTAAGAACATAAGTATCATAACAAGCCAATGCGGTAATATATCGCCCCAGTACAGCGCGATATATGACGCAAAAATCGCGCCCATAATAAATTGACCCTCAGCGCCGATATTCCAAAATTTCATTTTAAATGCGACCGAAACACCGAGCGATGTTATTAGAAGCGGCATTACTATTCGTATAAGTGCAGTAAATGCCAGCTTTGACTGAAAGCATCCTGATACAACTTTAGCGTAAAACGCAAACGGATTTACACCCATTATCAAAACAAAAATACCGCCTGCGATAATTGCCGCAATAACCGCAGCCGCGTAAAACAGCGCTGTCTTTTTAGATGACATTTCCGCGCGCTTTACCACTCTTAACAGCGGTTCCTTTGACGTTTTTATATTATTACTTGTCATATTTCCGGAACCTCCTCTCTAAGTGCGCCGGTCATCATAAGACCGAGTTTTTCTTTAGTTGCAGTATGAGCATCAACTATTCCCGTAATTTCGCCATGACAAATAACCATTATACGGTCACACAATTCAAGCATTACATCCAAATCTTCGCCAATAAATAAAACTCCTACACCGTTCTCTTTCTGCTTGTTAAGTGCGTTATAAATTACATATGATGAGTTTATATCAAGTCCTCGAACTGGATACGCGGTAATAATAACATTGGGATTTGCCTCAATTTCACGTCCCAAAAGCACCTTCTGAACATTGCCTCCCGATAATCTTCTTACCGGAGTTTCAATGCTCGGCGTTACTATATCAAGTTCCTTTACCAGTTTTTTTGCCAGTTCAGCCCCACCCTTACGGTCAACAAACGGAGTTTTACCGGAAGCATAACTTTTCAGCAATACGTTGTCCGTGATTGAAAGAGATGCCGCAAGACCCATTCCGAGCCTGTCTTCAGGAATAAATGACATTGATATTCCCATTTTTATAATTTCACGGGGAGTTTTTCCCTCGATATTTACTTTTTTAAACAGAATCGCGCCCTGCTTGATTTCACGAAGCCCGGCTATTGCCTCACATAATTCCTTCTGTCCGCTTCCTGCTACACCTGCGACTCCTAAAATTTCTCCACGCTTTACATAAAACGATACATCCTTTACCGCGTCAACTCCGTTGTCATCAGTAACCGAAACATGGTGAAGATACAGCAGACGTTCTTCATAATCACAGTTTGGGCGATCTATCGCAAGTTCAATCGGGTGACCAACCATAAGTTCCGTTAATTTTTTCTCATCTGTATCACAGGTATTTACTGTCCCCACGCTTTCACCGCGCCTTAAAATCGTAACTCTGTCGCTGATTTCAAGCACTTCATTAAGTTTATGTGTTATAATTATAATCGCGCAGCCTTCAGCTTTCATTCGGCGTAGAATATCAAACAGTTTTTTTGTTTCCTGCGGGGTAAGCACCGCCGTAGGCTCATCAAGTATCAGCGTCTGAGCTCCGCGGTACAAAACCTTTAATATTTCAACCGTCTGCTTTTCAGATACCGACATATCGTATACCATTTTTTTAGGTTCTATATCAAGCCCGAATTTACGGCTTATCTCATTTATTTTATCATATCTCTTTCCAGATAGAAAAAATCCCTCTTTTTTTGAGCCTAAAAAAATATTATCGCCAGCCGACATTACTTCAACCAGTTTAAAATGCTGATGAATCATGCCTATATGAAGGCGACTTGAATCTTCGGGGGAGTTTATCGAAACTTCTTCTCCTCCGACATATATTGACCCTGAATCAGGTTTATATATACCAGACAAAATATTCATGAGCGTAGTCTTGCCTGATCCGTTTTCCCCGAGCAAGGCAAGAATTTCGCCCCGCTTTACTGAGAGATTGACGTTTTTATTGGCAACAACGCTGCCGAATGTTTTGCGTATATTTTTCAGCTCTACCGCAATCTCTGACATACTGTAATTTATACCTCTGTTTTCTTTTATTGTTTTTATAAAATATGAGAAATACCTCTTTACGAAAAGGGAGAAAAATTACAATGTTCTCCCTTTCCGAATAGTGAGGTTTATTTTTAGACCTTATATTTTATTAAAAAATTATTTAACTGAAACGTTCTCATAATACCAGTTAATTCCGCCGGTAATTGTCGCATCAGGGAGACAATCTCCGCCAGCCGCTACAATTTCATTACCTGCGTTATCCTTGAGAGCTTCGTCAACTACTGTTACTGTAGTACCGTCAACCTTTATCTGCTTACCGTCAAATACTTTAAATGTACCATCTATTATAAGCTGCTTTACTTGGTCGATTATTTCCTGTGTTCCTTCTGCGCAGTTAGCGGAAAGCGGAGAGATATCTACAAAGCCTTCTGTTAATCCACCGAAATAATTGCCGAATTCAGCCCATTTGCCGTCCATAGCCGCCTTTGTAGCCGCTGTATAATATACTCCCCAGTTCCAAATAGGAGCGGTAAGGTGAGCCGCGGGAGCATCGGGAGTCATATCAGAATTGTATCCACAACCCCATACACCAGCTTTTTCAGCTGCAAGCTGAGGAGCTGTTGTGTCACAGTGCTGAGCAATAACATCACAGCCAAGGTCAAGAAGTGCTTCCGCTGCCTGTCCTTCGAGGTCTACGCTGAACCATGTTCCAGTTACTTTTACATAAACTTCAGCATCAGGATTTACTGCGGCAACACCTTTAGCAAACGCGTCAATACCGCCGGTAACTTCTGAGTTGGTTATATCCATTGCCGCAACATATCCTACTTTATTTGACTGTGTTTTAAGACCAGCAGCAATTCCGGAAAGATAACGAGCTTGATATATACGTCCGAAATAATTGTTGAAATTTGTTTCATTGCTCATATAGCCTGTTGCGTGAGAAAAGATTACATCAGGATATTTCTGAGCAAGTTCATTCATGGTTTCCATATATCCCCAGCTTGTACCGAAGATTATGTTACATCCTTCTTCTATGCACTCTTCAATAGCAGTTTTAGTTGCCGCAGCGTCTGTATCTTCAATATTGAGCTTGCGAACAATCTGGTCATCACTTAAACCTAAATTTTTCTGCATTGCAACTATTCCCTGGTCATGCGCGTATGAATAGCCCGAACCGTCACTGGGATTCCCTATATGGATTACTCCCACCTTAAAATTTGAGTTTCCGCCGCCGCTTTCACTGCACGATGTAAGCGCGAGTGAAAAAATCATTACAGCCGCAAGAATCAATAACAAGAGTTTTTTCATTAAAATTCTCCTCCATGCTTTTTTTAAGCATATTTTATTTTTATATTAACA
>CALWTV010000055.1 GCA_944384555.1 uncultured Clostridia bacterium
GAATTTTTCTTTTGTATTTTTATCATCTGATGTTTTTTTTACGATTGCGTTATTAGCGGCAAATGTTATTTTTTCTTTTGCTGACGCGGCGTCATCTTTATATTTTGCAAAACTATTGAAAGCTGAGTTATTTGAACGCTCTGGAGCCGAGAAAGAATTATTTTCAAAGCATATGAGTTCGTCAGGAATTTCCTCGGCAAAACGTGATATCTGGTTATGCTGTGTTCTTCCGTATAATGTTCGCTCATGCGCATGGGTTATATAAAGACGCTGTTTTGCACGTGTAATTGCCACGTATGCCAGGCGGCGTTCTTCTTCTATTTCATCGGGGTTCATAATTGACTGTACACCCGGGAACAGACCTTCTTCCATTCCGGGCAAAAATACGACTGGGAATTCAAGTCCCTTTGAGCTGTGAATTGTCATAAGCACAACTGCGTCTGCGCTTTCATCGTATCTATCAATGTCAGACACAAGCGCAACTTCTTCCAAAAACTCAACAAGTGACGGATTTTCAGCCGATTTTTCATATTCATCTGCGGCTGAAATAAGTTCGTCTATATTTTCGATTCTGTCTTTTTCTGATTCTCCGGCATTTATTAGCATTGTTCGGTAGCCGGACGTTTCAATTGTTTCGCTTATGATTTCAGATACCGACATTTTCAGAGATTTTGCACGCAGTGAGTCAATCAAACGTGCAAATTCCTCCATTTTAGCAGACGCGATTTTGGTAATAGCTTTATATGATGTAGCATTTCTCATAACTTCCAGAATAGAACAGCCAAGCTCTATCGAAATTTGACTTGCCGCTTCAACCGAAGCATCACCGATTTTCCGTTTAGGCTCATTTACTATTCTGCGCAGACGTATATTGTCAAGCGGATTAACAATAAGACACAGATACGATATAATATCTTTTATTTCTTTGCGGTCAGAGAAACGCAGGCTTCCGAGCATTCGATACGGCACGGAACTTTTGGCAAAAGCGGTTTCAATTGTACGCGATTGTGCATTAACTCTGTACAATACAGCGAAATCTTTGTAAGAATACTTTTTTTCAGCTACGTATCTGTTGATTATATCAATTATATAGCGTGCCTCAGTATTTTCATTTTCCGCATTTTTTATTGTTATCTTTTCACCTTTATTTCCGGCAGTCCATAAATTTTTACCCCTGCGTTCTTCATTATTGGATATTACCGTGTTCGCCGCGTTAAGAATTGTCTGTGTAGAACGATAATTCTGCTCAAGTTTAATCACCGTCACATCTCTTAGCACTTTATCAAAACTCAGAATATTTTCAACTACCGCGCCTCTGAATTTATAAATACTCTGGTCATCATCGCCTACCACCATTATATTTTTATACTTACCGGATAAAAGAAGCGTCAGCTTAAGCTGGGCTTTATTTGTATCCTGATACTCGTCAACACATACATACTTGAACCGGTCTTGATAATATTCCAAAACATCTTCATTTTCCTCAAGAAGTATTACAGTTTTCATTATAATATCATCAAAATCAAGTAAGTTTGCGTTTTCAAGTCCCTCCTGATACATCTGATATATAGATGCAATCTGTTTCAGCTTAAAATCATTTCCGGCATTAATCTCAAATTCATTCGGCGAAATAAGCGAATCCTTAGCACGGCTTATCGCATTCATAACCGTTTTTATCGGCAGATTTTTATCGTCGATATTTAACTTATTCATTGACAGTGAAATAAGCTTTTTCGCGTCATCTGTATCGCATACACCGAAACCGTTCAGATATCCGACTTTTTCACCGTATTTTCTGAGAATACGCATACAAATTGAGTGAAATGTACCTGACCAAATATCACTTGCAAATGTATTTTCACTTTCGCCGTTATCTGAGCTGAACAACGATTCCAATCTGGTTTTAATCTCTTTTGCGGCCTTATTCGTAAATGTAATAGCAAGCATTTCCCATGGTTTACATACCGGACACGCGAATTCATTTAAGATAGTTTCGATATCTTTTCTATCAAGACAAACCGCTTTTTCAAGCCGCACAATTGTATCTTCATCTATATTTTCGGGAACATAATCATTAAAATAAGCGTTTCCATATTTTATTATGTAGCCAATACGATTAACCAAAACAGTAGTTTTGCCGCTTCCTGCGCCTGCGAGAATCAATAACGGATTATTTATTGTATATACGGCTTCCCGCTGCTTATCATTGAGAAAATCATAATATTTATCAAAAAGTGCCCTTTTTGCGGATAAAAATCTATTTGCTGTATCTTTTGAAATCATAATGCACCCCATTTCCTTTACACAATATATTATACATTATTTAATTCAGAATTACAAGGCAAATCTTTCACTTCAGATATAATAAAAAACATATGTTTTATTTTTAGATACCATAATATGACAAAAAAATCATGTAATAAATATTATACTATAATTGGAAAATAATCAAAGGAAAACAAAAAGAAAGGAAAATATTAAAATGAGCAATTGCGAGATAAGCATGGACGAAGCAAAAAATATACTAACCGCTTATATCATAGGAGACATTGACCATCATAACGCAAAGCCTGTACGTGATAAAATCGATAATGCTCTGTACTTATACCGTCCCAAAGAACTTTTAATGGATTTATCAAAAGTCGATTTTATGGACAGTTCAGGGCTCGGATTAATTTTAGGGCGATATACAAAAGCCAAAGAATTACAGTGTGAATTCGCGATTTTAAATCCCTGTGATATGGTTATAAAAATTCTATCTCTTGCCGGAGCAGACAGAATTATACGCATTATTAAAGAAGATGCTTAGTAATTCATAATTTAAAAAGGAGGAATTTTAAAGTGAGTAATACTAAATCTGAAAGAAAAAAGCCCGATAATGAAATCAAAATTGAACTTCCGTCATATTCCGTAAATGAAAATATGGCAAGAAGTGCTGTTGCCTCATTTATCGCTCAACTAAATCCAAAATTAAGTGAAATTGCAGATATAAAATGCGCTGTTTCAGAAGCAGTAACAAATTGTATCGTACACGGATACAAAGATTCTATTGGAAAAATAACAATATCGGTTAAATGTTACAGTGATCGAACTGTGAAAATTGAGATATGCGATAAAGGCTGCGGGATTGCTGATATCGAAAAAGCACGCACCCCCCTCTTTACTACCGATTCAAGCGGTGAAAGAAGCGGCATGGGATTTTCAGTTATGGAAAATTTTATGGATAAAGTAACGGTAAAATCTGGTTTAGGAAAGGGCACTCGCATATTAATGACAAAAAAATTATCGCCCGTAATGATTTTTAATCCAGCAGAGGACGAAAAAAAGCTAAACATGAGCTTGTAATTTACATAATCGGATTGCGAGGATAATAAATGAAAAGCTCGGAAAATCAAACTGAACTCAAAAACGGATATGATAATAACATGGAATTACTGAAATTAGCTCAGAGCGGTGATGAATCTGCGGTTGAAGAGCTAATGCAGTCAAACATGGGACTTGTGCGGAGCATTGTACAGCGTTTTCGTGACAGAGGTACGGAAACTGAGGATTTAATACAGATAGGTTCAATCGGTATGCTTAAAGCGATAAGAAGTTTTGATTTTGAACGCGGCACTGTATTTTCAACATATGCTGTTCCGCTTATTATAGGTGAAATACGCCGTTTTCTACGTGATGACGGCATGATAAAAGTCGGGCGTTCTCAAAAGCGGCGCGGTATTGAGCTTATGCGTGCCAGAGATAAGTTTATCGCGGAAAATAACAGAGAACCATTGTTAAATGAATTATCCGAAATGTGCGGAATGACACCGCAGGAAGCAGCTGCTGCACTTGACGCATCATCTCCGGTACATTCCCTCTCTGAAACAATTGCAGGAGATGAGGACTATACACTTGACCAAACCATAGCCGATGAAAATTCCGGCGTTGAAAACACAGTAGAACAAATCGCGCTTGCACAGGCACTTGAGGGAATGCCGATTTTATGGCGTAAAATTGTACTTTTGCGATATTTCCGTGATTGCTCACAGCAGGAAACCGCAGATAAACTGGGATTAACTCAAGTAAAAGTTTCAAGAGAAGAAAAGAAAATTTTTGAACACCTCAAAAAACAGCTAAGTGGATAATTCAAATAATAAATAATTATATTTAAGTAAAAATTATATGCACCTCAAAACCATAAATTTTTAGAGGTGCATATTTTTATTGATAATAACACATTCAGAATTATATTACTTTGATTTTTTCTCGAATTCGGTGCCTTTTTTAACTTCATCTATTACATGTATAACGTTAAGTGCTTCCTCTATTTTTATCGAATACGGTATATCATTCCTGTAATCGTTATACATTGCTGTCCATATTACACTTAAATCCTCGTGTTCAGGAATCCATTCTTCCTCAATCCACTTTATCGGCACGGCATTAGCGAATGTTCCGACTGCACCAAATGTCTGACCGGGAGTTCCGGGGTCTGCAACCGGCTCAGGAAGCGGATTTTCCGGGTCAAGATATTTTAACTGCATTGTATTTCCGTTGACACGAAGACTTCCTTTTGTGCCAAATGCTTCATAATTCGGGCAAGGCAATGCTACCCCTCCGCTTATTTGCATATATACAACAGTCCCATCTTCTCCTTTGAAATTTATTGTAAGATGGTCCTCACAGTCACCTGCCGCCACTGTATGTTTAAGGTCACTTGAAATAATTTCCGCTTTTTCATTAAGGAACTGGAGTGACTGGTCGATTATATGCGGTCCCCAGTTGAGAAGCTGACCTCCTCCAAATTCTGAAAGCGTCTGCCAGTCATCTCTGCGGCTGTAACCGTTTCGGTAGATATGTATTTCATAAATATCACCGAGAATCTTGTTTTTCTGAAGCTCACGAATTTTTTTGAAATGTTCTTCAAATCTGCGATTATGACGGGCATATATACGGCGTCCCAATTTTTTCGCAAGTTCAACTAATTCAACCGCCTGCGCATATGTTTCACAAAATGGCTTTTCTAAAAGCACATCTTTACCCGCTTCAAGCGCAAGTTTTGCGTGAGGATAATGGTCACATGAACGTGTAGCTATATCCACAATTTCTACGTTTTCATCTTTTACGAGCTCACGCACATCAGTATATGTACGGCAGTTATAACGCTCCCTCATCTTTTCGCAGCGTTCCGGAATTATATCGCATGCCGCTACAACTTCAAACATATCAGTTTTATTTGCAATCTCCGGGCAATGCATTCCCCAGCCCGCTCTGCCTATACCTACAATTCCGAGTTTTATTGGATTTGACATAATATTTTACCTCTTTGTAATTATATAATAAAATTTAATTACAGAATAAATAATTTTCTAAATACCATAGTATTCAGCAAGCGCCGAAACATCGTCCTGTGACACCGCATCATCTATAATAATAACTTCATCAAGTACCGCAGAAAGACTTGATTTATATTTTCCAGTGATATCCTGACCGATATTTACTGCACCGTTTGACTCAAATATTACTTCTTTAAGCTCGTCAGGTATTTTATCTGTGGTTAATTTTTCAAAATCATAACAGAAACTAACCGTATTTGATTTGCGGTCAAATGAAATTATTGCGTGTACCCAGCCATCTTTATAATCAATTGGAAGCGGGTAATCTAAATCAACTCTTGTTTTACCATCACCTATATTAAATTTTATGGCCGAAGCAGTAAGCGCTAGTACAAATCCGTAATTCTGACCGTTTTCCCAGTTTTTATTTGAGAAAATACACGGATCACCTTCAACACCGCCTGTTTTAAACCAAAATGCAATAGTAAAACTGTTATTTAAAATTTCACAATCATTTATTGAAATATAGCCGTCATCAAATCTCACGCCTTTTCCGCAGTATCCGTCTACAAAATATAATTTTCCGCTTTGAGTCAAATTATATTTTCCTGTCACATCAGATATATCTTTATCCATCGGAATATATGCCGCGATATGTTTATCGCTAAATATACCGGAAATTTTATTTATATCCGGCATTGATACATTTTTATGCGTTCTGTGTCCATATTCATATTCAATTTTAAATGACGGGCGTTCTCCTGCCTTAACGCCTTCAAACACTCCGGACGGAACTATTGAAGTCCATGTATCAGGCTGTTTATAACCAAATGCGTAAAGGACAATTGACGCAATATCACGAATCTGCATATCTACCGCTGCGCCATTTTTCTCAACCGATTTTCCATTAAGTGCAAACATTACTCGCATTTCTTCTTCGCTTTTTCCGCCATGTCCATGATTTATTCCGCCGTGGTCAGCCGTTACTATAAACAAAGTATCATCAATGAATCCGCGTTTTTCATACATTTCATAAATTCTGCCGATATACTCATCTGAAACCTTAATTTGTTCTAAATGCCTTGGAGAATTGTAATCGTATGAATGGCCTGCTCCATCGACATCATCAAACTGAACAAACATAAATTTCGGTGAGTGGCTCTCCAAATATCCGCAGATTTTATCGGTCACTTCCGCATCATTATTTCCCGTATCCTCATAAACATTTAAATCATTTTCTATAATCCCAAAATTAATCGGATTCCAGTTTGAAAAAGACGCAAGTTCACATTCAGAGTCATTTTCGCGAATCACACGAAAAACACTTGGAAAAGCAGATTTCGTATCATACGGTTTTGATGATACAATTGAGTTTGTCAACCGATGAAATTCCGGCGTTACTCCGTGGAGCATTGAACCCCAACATTCCGCACTGATAGACGGTATTGATGTATACACGTCATATGCTACCGAACCATCTTTAAAAATTCTATCAATATTCGGGGTATCTGCATTTTTAAAAAATGCACCTGCGCCATCTACTCCTATTAAAACAACATGTTTATATGTATACATTTTAATTCTCCAATTGATATTTTAAATTAATTGAAAAATGTTGTATCAGGAGGAGGCGGTGCGTCAAGTGATATAGGTCTATGACTGCATGTTTCCTCACCGACAGTGAAATACTGTAAAATATGTTCGATATATACCGGTATAGTTGCGCAATAACTTACAATAGTTCCTTCACAACCGCGGTCGGGCATATTTTCTATATGAATCTGACCATAGCGTTTACAATATGACAACGCATTTGCACAATGTTGTTTTACTGATTCTTTTTCATCATCTGAAAGCGATTTCGGTTCTGCATCATTAGTGAATTGAGCGATTTTTTCAAGTTCGCAAATAGCTTTGAGATGCTCTATACTGCAAAGACAACGGTTCTCCCAAAGACGCAGGCGGCGCAATCCCTCTCTGCACTTAGTTTCATCAAGGCATTCACGTATATCTTTGATAATTTTTTGATATTCACAGATACTGTATTCAACTGACGTGATTTTCCAGCCCCTAATCCAACCTAAG
>CALWTV010000056.1 GCA_944384555.1 uncultured Clostridia bacterium
GTGCATATAGAAACTGCGTCTATATCGTCACGTGCGCAAAGCTCTTCATGAGTTTCATATGCGTCAGCTTCTTTCCAGCCGAACTCGTCTAAAAACTTTCTTGCTTTACCGGGGATAATATCCGCGCCTGCAACAACCTCAACATCATCAAACTGTTTATACGCATTTGCATGAGCATGAGCTATTCCACCGGTTCCGATTATACCGATTCTTAATTTATCAGCCATTTTTAAATTCTCCTTTGTATTAATTTACATTAATCAAATAACCGCTATACTGATAGCAGGTATATTATATAACAAATTATTCGATATGTCTACAATTTCAAAAAAATTTATTATATAAAAATGATTTTTTATCAAAAATTCGGTTCACGGAAATTATATACAATTTTATCACTTGCATTAAATAAAATTTCATTGAAAAATCAAGCTGATTACTGTATAATTATTAAAAAATAATATTCAAGGAGATATCATGAACAATAGAAATAAATTATCATATTCCGGAATAATGACAAATTACAGCTGTACTGCGCAGTGTGAACACTGTATGTATTGTTCATCGCCTAAAATTAATAAAAATTATATAACCGCTGAAAATTCAGAAAAAATAGCGTTATTTCTCTCAAAAAATAAAACCACCTCAGTTCATATAGGAGGCGGAGAGCCATTTATTAACTTTAAAGGTCTATGCGTTTTATTGGAATTTCTCAAAAAATATAATGTTGGAATAGACTATATAGAAACTAATGCTTTCTGGTGTAAAAGCAGAGAGCTTATTCTTGAAAGAATAAAAATTTTAAAAAATCTCGGGGTAAATACTTTAATGGCGTCGGTTGACCCCTTTCATATAGAATTTGTGCCACTTGAACGTCCGCTTCTGCTATGCAAAACTCTTGATGAAGTTGGCATGGATTATTTTATATGGCAAGAACGCTTTTTAAGGCGGCTTATAAAGCTTGACCATACTCGTGTATATTCAAAGACAGAATTACAAAAAATATTAGGTGAAAATTATATCACCGATACTGCCCGAGAATACGGTCTCGGTATTAATGGACGCGCTTTAAAAATTGCAAGAAAAATTTATCCATTGAAAAAAGCTGATGAATTTTTAGATTCAAACGGCTGTACTGAACTTTTGTCAGGATATCACTGCCATGTCGACTTATATGGAAATGTAATTCCTTCAGGCTGTACCGGCCTCTCAATCGATATCAATGACTTTTTTAAAGACGGATTTTACAAAGATTCAGAAAAATACCCGATTTTATCTCGTTTGTATTCCGGAGGAACGAAATCATTATTTGAATATGCCTGTGACAACGGTTTTATTCCCGATAATGCCGGTTACTGCACTAAATGCGAATTATGTTACGCTATGCGTTCCTACCTGCAAAAAAATAAACCGTCTTATGATATCGCACCATCAGAATTTTATTCAGCAATGCGAGATTCTCTTGGATTCTAATTTTAAATATGCTTAATTGCATAATATATTTTAAATTTCAGGTTGTTGATTTGTTTATATTTATGATGTAAAATATAATGTAGTATAATTTTCTGGAGGTGTTTTTTTTGGCAATTAACAAAGCTGTCGCTGCCGCGCTTAAAGCTCTTTCATATATAGATTTCGATGTAAAAAATAACTATATGCTTGAAAGAAAAATCCGTGACGTTACAATGACTCCTAAAATTAAATACCGTGATATTGCACGCGATTATACCGTTGACTGCGGCGACCATGCCGTTCCGGTGCGTGTTTTTTTGCCGCAAGAAAAATTTGAACCGCTTCCAGTAATCATATATCTTCATGGCGGCGGTTGGGTTGTAGGCAGTCTCGATACCTATTACAGACTATGTTCAAACCTCGCACATCTTACAAATCATATTGTATTGGCGGTGGATTATCGGCTGGCTCCCGAACACAAATTTCCCGCTGGCCTTGATGACTGCTGTTCTGTTATCAGATATACAATCGAAAACTCCGATAAACTTGAGATTCCGGATAAAAAAATATATATCGCAGGTGACAGCGCCGGAGGAAATTTATGTGCGGTGTCTTCACTTTGGCTGCGTGATATGGGTTATGAAATCCCCAAAAAACAAATTCTTATCTACCCTGCCACCGGAAATGACCATGATGAAAAAACTTCTCCATTTGACTCAATTAGAGAAAACGGAACTGATTACTATCTCACATCAAAGCGTGTATGCGATTATCTTGAATTATACCTATCTTCCAAAGAAGATTACAATAATCCATATTTTGCCCCGCTTCTGGCAAATGATTTATCAAATCAGCCTGATACACTCGTAATTACAGCCGAATATGACCCTCTGCGCGATGAGGGAGAAGCTTATGCCGAGGCTCTTAAAAAAGCCGGAAATCATGTTGTGATGCAAAGAATACCTGATGCTATTCACGGATTCTTTTCTCTGCCGCCTTATTATTCTATGGTTCGTCACTGCTATGATATAATCCGCGGATTTTTATCTTAAATATATTTTTCTATTTTTACTTTTTAAAAGATATTTCAGGAGGGATTAGCTTGAATTTACAGGACGGATACGCAGGCGATTGGTTTAAACTGGACAATGCCGGCAAGCTCTTTCCCTGCACCAGCAAAAAATATGATACAAAAGTTTTTCGTTTTTCCTGTGAGCTGAAATATGATATTGACGGCTCGATTTTACAGCAGGCACTTGACAAGACTATGGAATTTTTTCCATATTATCGTTCTGTTTT
>CALWTV010000057.1 GCA_944384555.1 uncultured Clostridia bacterium
ATAAGATATCATATGCGGTATCCTGCCGTCACTGTACTGATCCTATCTGCGTAAAAAGCTGTATTGCCGGTGCAATTACAAAAATAGACGGTGTAGTTCGCATAAATAAAAATAAATGTGTCGGCTGTTTTACCTGTGTGTTGGTATGTCCTTACGGCTCTCTTGCCCCTGACGCAAACGGTGTAATGCAAAAATGTGAACTTTGTTTACAGAATACCTGCGGAGAACCGGCTTGCGTAAAAGGCTGTCCCAACAGAGCAATCGTATACGAAAATCGAGGTGATGATAAATGAAGCAATATGTTATCATTGGAAACGGAGTTGCCGCTGTCGGCGCAATCGAAGGCATACGTAAAGTAGATAAAGACAGTAAAATTACCGTTATTTCCGAAGAGAAATACCCTGTTTACTGCCGCCCGCTCATCTCATATTATTTGGAAAATAAGACTGATCCCGAACGTATGAATTATCGTGACCCAGATTTTTACGAAAAAATGGCTTGTGAAGTGCTCTATAACAAAAAAGCAGTAAGCATTGATCAGATTAACCATAAAATAAAACTTGATGATGGAACTGAACTGCCTTACACCTCCACTTGTATTGCAACTGGTTCATCTCCGTTCGTGCCGCCATTTGAGGGACTCCAAACGGTCAAAAACAAATTCAATTTTATGACATTAGATGATACCTTTGCGCTTGAAAAATCAATTAATAAAAACAGCAAAGTTTTGATAATTGGTGCCGGTCTTATCGGACTGAAATGTGCCGAGGGTCTTCACGGTCGTGTAGCAAACATCACTGTATGCGATCTCGCAGACCGCATTCTTTCCAGTATTCTTGATACCGAGTGTGCCGACATAGTACAAAGGCACTTGGAGGCAAACGGTATTCAGTTTATGCTCAATGACAGTGTAATTCAATTTGATAGCAATTCCGCTGTTATGAAAAGTGGCAAAACCATCGGATTCGATATCCTTGTTCTCGCAGTCGGTGTTCGTGCGAATACAGCTCTCATTAAAGATGCTGGCGGAGAAGTAAATCGAGGTATCATTGTAAATGATTGTATGGAAACATCACTTGATGGCATTTATGCCGCCGGTGACTGCACTGAGGGTAATGACGTATCTTTGGGACAAAAAAGAGTGCTCGCACTTTTGCCCAATGCGTATATGCAGGGGCATACTGCCGGTGTAAATATGGCAGGCGGCAATGAATCCTTTGATAAGGCTATACCGATGAACTCCATTGGCTTCTTCGGAATGCACGTTATGACCGCCGGAACTTATGACGGTGAGTTATATGAGGAAAAGAACAAAAACACGATAAAGCGGCTTTTCACCAAGGACGGAAGGCTGAAAGGTTTTATTCTAATCGGCAGAGAGGAACGTGCAGGAATCTATACATCACTAATTCGTGAACAGACACCTATTGATACAATTGACTTTGAATTAATGAAAAAAGTTGCAACTTCTGTCGCATTTTCTCCTGAAAATCGTAGAAAAAAGTTTGGAGGTGTGGTATAATACTATGATACTTGATGCAAAGAGTCTTGACTACAAGGTACTTAACGATAATCTTCGTAAAGCTCAAGGCAACTGTTCAATTATCGGTTGCTGTGGTCAGCGTTTTATTGCTGCCGGTATGTCTGACAAAGAAATTACAATTGACGGGATTCCCGGAAATGCGCTTGGTGCATATCTCAACGGTGCTACCATTACCGTAAATGCAAACGCACAAGATGCTGTAGGTGATACAATGAACGAGGGAAAAATCATTGTGCGCGGAAACATTGGAGATGCTGCGGGTTATGCAATGCGCGGCGGTAAGATTTTTGTTAAGGGTAATGCCGGGTATCGAGCAGGCATTCATATGAAAGCATACAAAGATAAGGTTCCTGTAATGATTATCGGTGGTACAGCCGGAAGTTTTCTCGGTGAATATCAAGCCGGTGGTATTATCGTAGTTCTTGGTCTTCAACCTGAAAACAAAAAAATTGTTGGATTCTTTCCATGTACTGGAATGCATGGCGGTAAAATGTTTCTCAGAAGCGATTGTAGGGATATAACGTTTCCCAGCCAGGTTACAGCTCGTACTGCAGACCAATCTGACATAGAAGAACTGAAATTGTACCTTTCCGAATACTGCGATGTATTCGGTTATGATATTAACGAAGTCTTATCATCACCCTTTACTGTTGTTACTCCCGACAGTAAAAATCCATACAAACAAATGTATGTCGCAAATTAAAAGGAAAGTAGGTATGATATTATGAAGTATTCAAAGGAAGAGGTAATACAGTACGTTCAAGAGGAAGATGTAAGATTTATTCGTCTTGCCTTTTGTGATGTATTTGGAAAACAAAAAAATATATCAATTATGCCGGAGGAACTGCCTCGCGCCTTTGAATACGGAATTGCCTTTGACGCTTCCGCAATTGCCGGCTTTGGCGATGAGTCAAGGTGTGATCTCATGCTCCATCCCGACCCTGAAACCCTGATGCTCCTCCCATGGAGACCGGAACACGGTAAGGTTGTACGTATTTTCACAAATATCACATATCCTGACGGAACTCCATTTGAGTGTGATACCCGAACTCTGCTTAAAAATGCTATGAATGAAGCTAAAAAAGAAGGTTTTACTTTTGCTTTTGGTGCAGAGCAGGAATTTTATCTATTCAATTTGGATGAAAACGGCAATCCTACTACCAATCCTTATGACGAAGCGGGTTATATGGACATTGCTCCGGAAGACAGAGGAGAAAATATTCGTCGTGAAATTTGTCTTACCTTAGAACAAATGGGTATTCGTCCCGAAAGTTCACATCACGAAGAGGGACCCGGGCAGAATGAGATCGATTTCCGTTATTCCGATGCTTTAACCGCTGCGGACAACGCTATGACTTTCCAGACGATTGTTAAAACCATTGCGCGCAAAAACGGACTTTGGGCAGATTTTTCTGCAAAACCTCTTGATAATGAGCCAGGCAACGGATTTCATATAAATATGTCCGTAAAGCCAAGCGAAAAATCTGAAAATCTTTGTTATATGATTGCTGGAATTCTCGACAAGGTTGAAGAAATGACGGTATTTTTGAACCCCACCGAAAATTCATATAAACGTTTCAATCAAAGTAAAGCACCAGGATATATCTCTTGGTCTAGCGAGAACCGTTCACAGCTAGTTCGTATTCCTGCGGCAGTTGGCGAATATCGTCGTGCAGAGCTGCGTTCTCCGGATCCGACAGCAAATCCGTATTTGGCATTTGCACTTATAATTTATGCTGGTTTGTACGGACTCCAAAACAAACTGGATATGCCAAAAGCAGCAAATATAAACCTTTACAAAGCTGACCCCGAAACACTGGCTAACTTTAAGAAGCTGCCTGACAATCTAAGTGCAGCCTGCAAAATTGCCGCAGAAAGCGAATTTATTAAGGCTCATGTGCCTGCCGCAATATTAGAAATTTATTGTAACAAATAAAGCTGAATAGCAGTCCAAGAAGAAAAAATGGCGGAAATCCGCATTGTAAACCGTGCTAAATGGTTGCTTATTTCAGAACTGAAACTTGAAGAAGCGGAAGCGCATAGGTACATAGAAAAACAAGCAATGGATCGCTGCATCTCCAAAAGGGCTGTTTCCGAAGAAATCATCAAAACATACTCATAACTAAATCGATAACATTTATAAGAACAAAGGCATTCTTTTTCTAAAGAATAGCTTTTTTCTTTTTTTACAACAAATACAATGAGATTTAAAAAGTAAAAGGAATTTTGCGCGACCTCAAATCAATGTATGGAGATGTAAGCAGATGGCGATGAAGATACTTTATCTTCACATGCTTGATGTTGTCCAAAATTGATGTCATATCTCAACTGAAGCATCATCCATGGCAAGCTGTATTTGATCTGGGTCGAGGCTGGGATTTCTATTTTTTTATCAACGTTTACACATTCCTATTGATATGACCTTCTACCAAAAATTTTTTGGTAGAGGGTATCTTAAAAAAACAGTATAGCATTTCACTATACTGTCTTTTCTTGATACTGTATATCGACTGTTCCAATAAAATATTCAAAACATTTTTACGAGAAGTAGCCTTATTGAGTATTTTTTATTTGTAAGCGTTAAAAGACATCGGCATATCTGCGAAATATAAATATAAGTATTATTTTTTCTCTATTATTTTTAAATCTGCCGGAAGTATTCCTGCCTGTTCATATACGATTTCATTGATTTGCGAAACTTCATTCGGAAGCAGTCCGTCTGTTTTTACTATAATGTTTGCACTTGAACCAGTGATTACTGCAACGCATTCTTCAAAGCCTTTAGAACGTATCAAGGTTTCGATATTCGCTTCTCTTTCGATATCAAGCGCAATTTGAGAAATATCATTTAAAGCTTTGTCTTTCATCTCCTGAACAGCCTCTGTATTTTCCGCAACTGCACGCAATACTTCAATTGCCTCATCTCTCGCGCGCTGACGGCTCATTACAGTAGTTGTGAAATAATCTTCAGAAGCTGATGCTGAAGCATTTTCGCCATTCTGCCCTGATGCGCCTGTTTCTCCGAGATTTGATAAATCTATTGCGGTATTAATTTCATTTGAGGGAGAACCGGAAAATATAATCCAGTTAAAAAGCACCGCCGCACCTATAAGTAAAACCGCACACGAAATAATTATTCCCTTATGACCCAATTTTGTAAATAACCCTTTAATTTTTTCACTAAAATTACTGAACTTCATATAATGCACCTCATTATTAATTAAATTTGTTCGATAAATATATATTCCGCATCATGCTATAATATGCCGTTATCCCCCTCCAGCAACGCTAATTTTATTAGAAGGTATTCCTAAAGCAGCAGAAAGCAGAGAGATTATTTTTGACTGTACAGACGGACTGTCACCTCCGGTACAGACTACTGCCACTCCCCTTACATTTGGGTAAATTCCGGTAACTGGTATGGTAACATTATCAGAACCTTTTTTAGTAAGCACATAATCAAATGTCTGCTGCGTTCTTGTACCATCAGTTGAATTAGTACTGTTTTGAGCATATACATATTCGCTCCCGTTTTCAAGAGTCAAAAGTATATTCGCACTTGTAATCCCGTCAATGCTCATACACAGGTTTTTTATTTTTTCTTCAAGTAAACTCGTATAAGATGAAAGTACTTTTTCAGAGTCATCAAACGAAATCTTTTTATCAGATGAACTTGAACCGAATGAGCCTAAAAATAAAAGTATTATTCCGGCAGCGGCACAAATTCCTATAATCCATTTTCCCGTCATCGCTTTAAAAATTTTCGGAGCGCAGAGTTCCGAGAAAAATGATTTTTTTTGTTCCCCCATTTACAACTTCCCCCTTGATTATACTCAAAACGGCTGCTCTCAAAATCCATTTTTCTATATCACTTTTTATCTCAGACTATCCTTTCTTATAATTTCTGTATCACATTCAAGCATATCACGGATATAATTTTCTATTTCATATGAGTCTTTCCATACCGCAGTTCCCGCAAGAGTTACTTTTATCTTCTCCACCGTTATTTCAGATATATCTGAATCATCAACTATCACCTCAATCAGAATATTTTCCTCCGCTATATCAAATTTACGGCTCAACATAGTTTTTAAGGAATCCGCAATATTATTTACGCTTTCATTTACTATCCACTTCCCTGATTCAGGAATAATTATATTATCATTCGGTTTTGATATTTCCGCGATTTTCTCACTCATAATATCAAAAAGTGAATCTGTATCAGATACAATTTCTATTACCGGCATTAAGATTATACTCACCATTACAAGTGCGGTAATAAATTTTATGTACTTTGAAATATTGCTTGAATCAGGCATAAAAGCACAAATCAAACCACTTGCCGCAGACGTTATCAAAATCGAACCTATATAATTCATATTCCTGCTCCATAATATTTATACTGAAATTGCGAGTGAAGTATTTATAAAAATCGTAAGCGCAAATATAAAAAACAGTGCTGATACTGAAGTAAGCGCAATAACAAACCCGCACAAACCGTTCATTTCATTAATAATTCCGCTTTCTCTGCCGCAGTCAAGCGTATCTGCCACAGCAGCACATATTGATAAAACAAACTTATTTATAATCAACGAAATAATTACAGGCAATAGAGTAAGCGCAATAATTATTATTCCGAGTATACCCGCAGTATTTTTTATAAGCGCAAGACTTCCTCCAACAGTTCTTAATGCGTCAGAAACTGCTCCTCCTACTAATGGAATCATGCCTCCTACCGCAAATCTTACTGTTTTTATTACAAGGTTGTCCGTGCTCTGCGAAAGGGTTGACTGTATGGACATAACAAATCCAAATACCGTCATTATTGTAGTAAGTGAAAAAGTATAAATCCATCTGACAAGCTTTGAAATACCCGAAAGATTTAGAGAACCAGACACTGCTCCTATGAGCGAAAACGAAAAGCATATATTCATAACCGGCATTAATCCACTGGCACAGATATTTTCAAGCAGTGTGATAAACAGCATCATCATGCCGCCTGACACTGCTGCTCCTGAAAAATTTCCGGCAGCTGTCATTACCGCACCCGTTACCGGAATCATAGCATTCATTATTTTGCACAGTGACAGTATAAATGTTTGAGCGGTCTCAAAAAACGCATACTGAGTCCTAAACAGTGTAAGAGATACGCATATGCCGCAGCACATATCAAATATAGATGCAAGAGAGGATGAACCGAAAGAATTTTTTAGTGTATTAAAAAGCGCACAAATTATAATTAAAGCGAGTACGGAAGTCATTGTTTTTGCCGCCGGAAACAATGCCGATTTTATATCGTCAAGTATTTGTTTCAGAAAAAAATCCACGCCGGCAGACTCAGATATTGCTTCTGAATTATTCAAATCAAATATTTCATCCGGAAGTATTTCCCGTACATCTTCCGGAATAGCATTTTTGAATATCTCCATTTCATCATTGAATTCATCTGCTCCCGAATTTTCGTTTTCAACAATCTCATTTCCGTATGTAACGGGAGCAAACATAATGATTAAAAAAACGCTGATAAATATAAATTTAAATATACATTTCATCATCTCAAAATTTTAATAGTCTAAATTTATTTACACAGATAAATTTTTTGCCAAATTTATCAAATCCGATATGAGCGGCAGACTTATTATTATAAGCTGTACTTTTCCAAATAACTCAAGTTTTGATGCAAGTCCGCTTTCACCTGCGTCTTTGCATATATCCGAAGTAATCTGTACGGCAAACGCAATCCCTAGAGCTTTAATCATAATCGGAATATATTTTGAAAACGCGCTGTCTTCCGAAATATCTTTAATAAACTCGATAACAGGATAAAGCCCTTTTACTGCTGCGGCAGTAATAAAAATGCCTCCCAGTATCGATAAAAATATTGAAAATCCCATTCGATGTTCTTTTAATATGAATGACGCTATAAGGCAGCATATCGCCGCGCCGCATATCTGAATAACGCTCATAATCCGAATACCGTCATTACCGTATCAAAAAGACCGCCGATTTCATTTACAAGAATCAGAAGCACAATTATCACTCCGGACAGTGAAACCAGCATTGCCTGTTCATCACGTCCCGATTTGCTTAGTATCTGATATGCTACCGCTACAAGAATCCCTACCCCTGCTACCTTTAAAATTAATTCAACTTCCATCAGCTCGCTCCAGTCGCTTTTATACTTTTATATTAAAATCAATATTGCGCTCAAACTTCCGAGAAAACAAAAAGCGCGGTACATTTTAGAGTTCGATTGATACTTCCCTTTTAATTCGGCAAGTGTTATTTCAAGTTTTTTTCGGGTATATTCGCATAATTTTATCTGCTCGTCCGTATATCCATGTCCAAGTGATTTTCCGAATTCGATTATGTATTCTCGCTCACTTCCCAAAATAAGTGTATCAATTGCCGATTCCCACCCTCTCATTTTAAGGCTGTCTATAAATCCACATTGTTCAAGTACCGGATTTTTATAATTTTCAAATATTTCCTTTACAGGAGTACGAAAACTATCTATCACATTATTTATATGAGATATAAATGAAATTAAAGCTTCAAGTTGCGCAATTCTTTTTTTCATCGCCGCCGTTATCGAAATACCAGCCGCAAGCGATGACGTAAGCAGAAGCACTGAACCTATTATTTTGTATAAAATCATATTTCTGTAATTTCATATTTATAAACTGTACTTCCGAAACTGCGGCTTATACCTATAACATAATTAAAAACACCGGCGTCGCATAATGTTTTTATATATGTACGGTTCATAAGCGATTCGAAACTTGATGAGTGTGCACTTGCAATCAGCGGAACACCAGTATTTTGTGCATCAAGAATTGCTTCCGCTTCTGCGCGGCTTCCGATTTCATCGCATACAATAATTTGCGCGTTCATAGTTCTTGCCGCAATCTCTATTCCTTTTGCTCTCGGATAACCGGAAAGCAAATCAAGTGTTGTTATTTCCTCATTATCACAGCCAAATTCAAGTTCACGTCTGGTATCTACGGCTGCGGTTCTCAGCGGATTTTCTCCTGAAGACAACATTCTGCACAATTGACGCAGTATAGTTGTTTTACCGATTCCCGGTGCGGAATATATTAAAATTCCACATGAAAAATCATTATCTTTCAGCAGGTTATAAATTTCTTTTCCGGCGCCGGGTATATTATGAGGAATTCGTATATTTATCGAGGTTACATCGCGTATACCTATAATTTGTCCCCTGTCAACAGCCGCACAGCCGCTGATTCCGGCACGATATCCTCCTCTGAATGTTACATACCCGTCGCATATCGTATCGCTGTGAGCATATACCGAACCGTCACACAGAGCCGTTACTGTATCTCCAATTTCACGCAGCGAACATACCGTGTTAATTACAAAATTTTTCCCATCTGCGGTAATTGAAGCTTTTTTATTTGCACGTAATCTTATTTCGTTCAGTGAGTCAATTCCGTGAACATTTATATACTCACGTACTTGTCCGGCGATATCCTGAGGAAGAATTTTAATCAGTTCAGCAAATGATTCTGAGATTTCATTGTTTTTTCTTTCAATTACTACTTTCATAATATACGCTCCGTTTTTTTATTTTTTTTATTATGCTAAATATATATTTCAGTCTTTACTGATTTATTCCGGATTTTAGATAAAAAAAGAGATACTCCAAATTAATGGAGTATCTCTCGTAAGAAACATCGCTAAACTATTATATTATATAACTTTTAAAATTATTCTGCGATAACAGTAGGAACTTCTACTTCAACAGAGTGAGTAAATGTTCTGCTACCGATAGTGAATGTTAAGTTATATGTTCCGGTTACAAACTCTTTGCCGCTAGCAAGTACGAATACTATGGAGTTTGTGCCATCATTAGTGCTTACAGTAAATGTAGATGTTTCAGCTTCTATACCGTTAATTGTGAGCTTTGTAAGCGCAACTGCTTCACCGGTTATTTCACTTACCTGGAAGTTAGGAACAAGTCTGATTCTTCTATTGTCTACAACTACGATAGGTGTAAAGGAAGGGTCACTTACAAACTGAATTGTCTTTACTACATCGCCCTGTACTATAAATTCAACATTGCTCATGTATACATCGGAAAGTTTCTTTTCTTTAACTTCATTGTTAGAATCTACAAAGAGAACTTTTACGTCATTAGCGAGCTTATAGATTTCACCGCCTACTGTGATTGTGGAGGAAGTAACGCCTGTTACAAGTCCGCTTACTGTGTCATCTGCTTCAGAATTTACTATGTTGCCGTTTGCGTCTGTTCTGTATGTTTTGCCTATTTCAAGTCCTGAAACGGATGAGATTCTGGTTTCAACAACTCCGGTTGAGAAGTTCATTACAGTGTATTCAGCAAAGCTTATGCCATTTTCATATACATATCCGTTGAAGCTGAGAATTTTTACATGCTGTGCAGAAGAATCGTATTCGCTGAGTTCACCGTCGCTGATATATAAGAAACGAAGAGTTTCAATATCACCGGGCTCATTGTTCATAACTGCGATAACTTTTGCACTTGAATTGATAGTGATTTCTGCGTCATAGTAGCCTTTCTTGTACTGAACGCCGTTATCACCACCTACAAGTATAACTGTGTCTTTATCTGTTACAAATTTATAGTCTGTCCATGCTGCTTCAGATGTTTCTGCGGTAGATGAGCTCTTTGCAAATTCATAATGTGAGTCGTTGTAGGTAATTGTACTGTCAGTAGAGCTTTCAATTACAGCTGCGATTTCATGGATATTGTTTCCGTTCTGAACGAATTCATTAGTACCAGACACAATTGTGCTGCCGGACTTTCTATATCCTACAAGATTATATGTGTCACCTGTTACAGTGTATCTGTATACATTGCCTGCGGAAGCAGTGTTATCGGAAACAAAGATGTCCTGGCTCTTACCGTCAATATTCGCTCTTAATACATAGCGGAATGTGCCGTTTGAGTATATGGGAGCGGGATTTGTTTCAACAAGAAGGTACTGAGAAGCAACACTTGCGGTCTGACCGTTCATAATTGCTAAAACTGCGCCGTCATAAACAACTGCAACTGCACTTTTACCGATTGAGAGCATTTCTTTAACACTTTCTGCGGTTATGCCTGCTTTTTCGTTACCGAGGTTATATACTGTATCACCGATTTTAACAGTTGTGTCTGTAAGACGGTTTACTGTACCTATAATAACGTCGGGAACAGATACAATTTCAAGGCACTTAACCTGGCTGTTGTAGTAGTAAAGAACATAGTCGCCGTTTACTGCTTCAGCGGTATTTGTGAAACCACCAGTAAGTTCTGCTTCTGTTTTGTTTTCAGCAATGTTAATTTTTCCGTTTGCGGATATATCAAGGTTACCGAATTTGAAGTTCTTTAAAATTGCGATAGATGCAGTTTCATTATTTGTGCTGTTGTAGATAAGCTCTACTTCGTAAAAACCAAGTCTGTCGTTTAATTCTTCATTGTTTGTAATCTGTGTGAGTTTGCCGCTGTTTTCATATGCGAAAACTAAGAGTTCGTTATTGTTTGTTGCGATATCATCAGAATATTCTTCAACAACATTGTACTTTGTGCCGTTGATTTCGATATACTCATTATCTTTTGCAACATTTATTTTATTAAATGTTTCGCTTTTTCCAGTAGGGATAGAGCTTAAAACATTTACAGTAGAAGAAGCTTTTTCTGCTGTGTAGATAAGCTTAACTTCTCTTCCGAGCCAGTCATTAGGATTGCCTTCAAGACCGAGCTCATCAAAATTAGCTGCGATTGTCTTTAAGTTACCGGAATCATCTGTGTATGTTAAGATTACACAGCCGTTCTTTATAACTGTATTTCCGGTAAGTGCGAAATCGTTTGTAGCTGTGATAACTGCGGTGTCCATTTCATAACCGAATACTTTTTCGATTATTGTGGTTGATTCGTAAATAATCGCTCCGTTTGCAAGTGTTTTCGGAACAAGATATTCTGCAGTAAGTGCATTATATAGAATTACTGCGACTTCTTCACGTGTAAGTGTTTCAGAATATGCAACGTTTTCAAGTCCTTTGTCAAGACCAAGCTTTATTGCCGCGTCAATATATGTCCACGGATATCCTGCGTTCATCTGGGGGCTGGACTGACCAAGTGCTCTTACTATCATAGTCATAGCGTCCTGAAGAGTAATTCCTCCGGTAGGCTCGAAAGTATTATCGGATGTACCGAGTATATAACCTGAACCTGCTGCCCAAGAAATTGCACCATGATAGGTTTCGTCATATAAGTCAGTGAACGGAGAAGTATTAACTTTGCCTCCGTCAGGCTTATTAAGCATAAGTCTGAAAAGGAAGAGTGCCATCTGCTCACGGGTTACGTCTTTATTAGGTGAAAATTCATTATCAGATGTTCCTTTTATTACTCCGATATCAGATAATATATCAATCTGTTCGGTGTATGTCCCATTTGCTTCAACGTCATCGAAGGATTTTGCGCTTACTCCGATGATGCCACCGACGGCAAGAATAGCTGCAATAGCGAATGCGATACTTCTTTTGAAAAATTGGCTTCTGTTGTCTCTCATTTGAGACCTCCTGGATTATAGATTCACGGATTAACATCAGGCTCATAAGCTCTGCTGTTCCTTCCGTGATCATATGATACCACATTGCAAATCGAAATTGTTGTTTTTTATGCATATGCAACATAACTGTAATCTATGTTAATGTTTTTTTCATCATATTGTACACATATGCTTATGTAGGAATAATTATCTTCATAAAATCAATTATTTTTATAAATAAAAAAGAAAAAACAGACAGTTTTAAGACTATCTGTTTTTATTGGATTTTTTTATTTTTTAAAAAACTTATTGAGCAAGTTTTATTTATATATATTATAAATTGTAGAAAAGTATCGAATTCATTAAAAAACAAATCAAATTTTAGGTTGCTTTTTGTACGCTGGCATTATCGGGGAAATAAATTTTCTTGATATCAGCACCTAAACCACGCATTTTTCCTACTATATCATCATATCCTCTTTCTATAAGATGAATATCTGTTATTTCAGTTTTGCCTGCTACACAAAGTCCGGCAATAAGCAATGCAACTCCCGCACGTAAATCCACTGCTTTAACAGGTGCGGCTGACAAAGCATTTCCACCTTCTATTATTGCGGTTTTTCCGTCTACCTTAATAGATGCTCCCATTCTGCGTAATTCTTCAACGTACCTGAAACGGTTTTCAATAACTCCTTCGGATACATAACTTACTCCATTCGCAAGGCATAAAAGCACACTCATCTGCGGATGCATATCTGTCGGAAATCCCGGATACGGAAGTGTTTTTATTGTAGTGCGGTTAAACTCGCCTCTGTAATCAACGATTATCGCATCATCGAGTTCTTCGACCCCTACCCCGATTTCTTCAAGTTTAGCGGTAATTGATTCAAGATGTTTAGGTATTACATTATTCACTCTGACGTGCCCTTTTGTGGCAGCAGCGGCTATCATATATGTTCCTGCCTCAATCATATCGGGAATAATTGCATATGTGCAGCCGTGAAGTTCCTTAACACCTTTTATTTTTATCATATCAGTACCTGCGCCTTTAATATTAGCTCCGCAGGTATTCAAAAAGTTAGCTAGGTCAACTATATGCGGTTCTCTTGCGGCATTATCTATTATTGTTGTTCCTTCTCCAACTGACGCGGCAAGCATAATATTTATAGTTGCTCCGACTGATACAACGTCAAAAAATATATTATTTCCAATAACGCCGTTTTCTGAGTCTATTTCAATATAACCGCCTTCAGTGACAACATTTCCTCCAAGAGCCTCAAATCCTTTTATATGCTGGTCAATTGGGCGTACTCCAAAATCACATCCACCGGGATAGCCTACATGGGCCTTTCCGAAACGACCGAATTCAGTGCCAAGCAAATAATAGGACGCGCGCATTTGACGCACCATATCATAAGAAGACGTACCACCTTTTAAATTTGTGCAGTCAATTTCAACAGTATTTTTAGCGATTGTTTTTATATCTGCTCCCATGCAGCGAAGAATATCAAGTGAAAGTGTTACATCGATTACATTCGGCACATTCTCAATAATACATTTATCTTTAACCAGAACACAAGCGAAGATAATCGGGAGAGCGGCATTTTTCATTCCGCTTATTTCGACGGTTCCTCTCAGCGGAGTGCCGCCGTTGATTAATATTTTCTCCATTGTATTAAATTAACCCCCAATTGTTATTATGTTATTTTGCGAAATACATTTTTCGCGATAATCATTTAAGATAATTATATCATAAATATTGAATCCAAAACAAAGTAATTTTATCTTTATTAATTATATACTTGACATGGAGTATATCTTTAGTTAATTATATATTTGCTTAGGAATATTATATGTAATATCCATACAATAAACATTATACAATATAAAAGCAATTATACTCTAGATATTATAACAGTTTATTTATGGAATTTAAAGAGGATATTCAATATTTTTCATATTTTTAATATTATTAGTGCAATATTTATAAATTGATTTATCAAGATTGAAGATTTGTTATATACAATTCGCCATTTGTTGCGTTGTAAATATTATAACTTTCATCTAAATGAAGAATAAACCAGCCAGGTATAATGAAAAAAGATTCTCCTTCATTTTCCGAATACAAACAATATTTTAATTTTAGTTCAGAAATTGTCACGATTTCCGAATCTGAATTAGAATGATTTTGTTGATACCAGGAATTATTTCTGTATTCATCAATGAACCTTTTTTCATATATTAGTATATTAGCTTGATTTAAAAGCTCTGAAACATATCTTTGGTCAGGCTGAATTATACAGAAATTTCCCGATATTGCTTTTACCTTATTATCTTTAACAATACACACAAATTCATTTCCGTATATATCTATATCATCAACGCACTGAACGCACCATGCCACAAAACAATCTTGAATACTATCATAATATGCATATTCTACATTTATGTTGTAATTATAAAGAGAGGCAATTGTTCCGGATTCGTCTGTCTGATTATAATCCCATATCAGCTGAGAAACCGCTGAGATTATAGATTCTATTTGTCCATTGTTTAATTTATTATCACTGTTTTCAGACATATCCTCATCCATAAAACTTTTTTTGTCAGGAATTTCATATTCAGAAAAATCATAACTGCGAAAATCTATCTCAAAACCTGAGCCAAAAAAAATACCATCACCCTTATCGGTCGTATATTTTGTTCCGTCAGGCATATTATAAGTTCTGAATTCAATATTACTGTCACCTACTAAAATATGAGAGGTACGTTCCTTATAATCTGTATTTACCTTTATTCTGTATATATATGGTGAATTAATTTTACGTGATATTATTTCCGTGGATATAATTATATTATCCTTTTCCAGAATTTCGACAGTATCTTCTATTAATTTATCTGATATATAATATTTTTGACGATAGGTTATTGAAATATTTATTGATAAAACTACAATTACAGTTAAAAGAAGGATAATAATTAAAGATTTAATTTTATTCCAGTTCATAAATACAATCCTTGCCTATGATTTTATCACAATAATCAATTTTTTATTATCCATTCTGAAGAAATTAAAACGTCATTATTATATACAGGATAAATCAATTTCATTTCTGAATTTTTTGAAGTAATATAATTTTTGTTTTGGTATGAATCATTCAATTTTTTATCAGTATATAAAATTTTTTGAGATATAGACTGTATTTTTTGAGATGCACTGTATACCGACAAAGTATTTATTTCTACTCCTGTTATTTTGTCACCTTTTATTCTAAATCTAAGGGCGCAATCTGCATCGCCAAGGTCAATTTCTATATTGTCATAATAATATTTATACTCAACAATAATATCCTGTCCTTCTCTGTATACTCCACCTATATTTATATTTCCCTTTCCTCCGAGATAGTGAACATTGATATTTGATATCGTAGAGATAAACTCTTCAGTAACTTCCATAATATCATATATATCATACTCTGATACCTTACGGTATGAGGCATAATCTGAAAGCGGGAGCCCCCCATTTGCCTGAGCGGTATAAATTATTGAATTATTTGACAATTTCAGAACGCCATGTGATTCTACGAATACGACCGATGAATCTGCTTCTTCATGACTTGAAAGCTTATTTGGATTAAAATCGAAAAGATAAAGTATTGAAGAAAAATCTTTTTCATTCATTAATATCAGATTAGCTGAATCACGTGTAGCCATTATTTGCTTAGGATAAATACTGCTATCTATTATATATTGGAACGGTGACATTCCCATATAATTTTCTTTATTAAAAGATTCGCCCGCTAATGAAAATTCAACAAAATTTGTTGCATAAATATCAAAAAAGCTCTGAAACTCCGTCCAATCATCCAGCCATGATAAACTGCTATATTTTATTTTCCAAATTTCATTTTTATCCGTTATTGCAATTGTATATAGTTCATCTGAATTAAATACCAAAAATAATACAGATACATTAAACAAATTATCTTCAGAACGTGTATACGTATGATTTTGAAAAGATGCTCCTGCAAATGAATGTATTATATGACGAGGAATTGAATTTCCATATTTTATATAAATATATCTTTCTGAAGTCATACATTTATCTATTACGTCATTTTTTTCTTCTTCATCTACTTTTTCAAAAGTTACATTATCTCCCAAAATATTATATACAGTCTCACTCAAATAATTATACACTTCACTTATAATAGATGTGTTTCCAATAATTCCGGCACTATATTCTTCATTGTATCTTACTCCTATGAATTCCGGAAGCAGGTGAGCAGGATTTATCATTGAGTATGAAGAATGATCCTGCATTGTCCATAATTTATCAAACGGTACCTCACTTTTCCTGCCGCTGACCGGATTAAGTAAAGCTATATACACAATGCTCAGTATAACTACCGTTAAAAACAGCACCGCAACTGTTACGGTCTTAATTATTTCCAATATATCTTTGAATTTTGAATTCAAACCGCACAGTCCTTTCATTAATATAAAATCACAAATTTCAATTGATTTATAATTTATTCAGTGGTTTTCAAATTAGTTTCAAAAGGCAAAAATATAACAACTGCCGTACCTTCATCAATCTTGCTTAAAATTTTTATATCACCGCCGTGAGCAATTATTATTTCACGGGCAATCGCAAGACCAAGTCCCGTTCCTCCGGTTTCAGATGTTCTTGATTTTTCAACTCGATAAAATCTTTCAAAAATATGGTTAAGGTCTTCTTTGGGAATTCCTATACCATTATCACGTATTACAATATAGATTCCATTATTTGCATTTTTTGCAAATATTTCTATTTTTCCGCCATCGGGAGTATATTTAATAGCATTTGAAATAATGTTTATAAGGACTTGCTCTATTCTGTCTCTGTCACCGGTTATTTCGCTTAAATCTTTGGAAAATTTAGTAGACAGCGTATGTTTATGTGATTCAAGCGTTACTTTCATAGCTTCACATAAATGGCGTATGGAGTCCCGTATATCAAATTTTTCTATTTTCCATCTCGTTCTATTGTTATCAAGCCTTGAAAGTACAAGTAAATCTGCTACAATACGTGTCATTCTGTCACTTTCCGTGATTGCCATATCAAGAAAATGCTGACGTATTTCTACCGGCATGTCCGGATCCTCTATAATAGTTTCACATGCGCCCTTTACTGAAGTAAGCGGTGTACGCAGTTCATGAGAAACGTTTGCAACAAATTCTCGTCTTGATTTGTCAAGCTCATATCGGTTTGTAACATCATGAATAATTGTAATAAGACCTATATGGGTATTATTATTTGCGGTATATTTAATAGCTCCGAAGCTTACATCGAAAACTTTATCATCAAAAACCACATCATGAAATACAAATCCTCCGTCATGGGTATGCTCTGTATTCGATTCTCCACCGCCTGCGGTAAGGTTTTTTCCATCAAATGATATATCAAAATAATCAAGCATTTTATCAAGCTTAAATGACTCTCCCCATCTTTCTCCGAAAAGCTCTACCGCACTTATATTATTATGAAGTACGAAACCATCGTCTGTAAATGCGATTACCGCGTCACGAAGATATGAGAATACCGTTTCAAGCTTCTGTCTTTCACCGTCTACCTGGTCTAAGGTTGATTTCAATACGTCTTTCATGTGATTGAAAGTGTCCGTCAGAGTGCCTATTTCATCTTTGGAATGAGCATCTATTTCATAATTGAATTTACCTGAGGCCACAAGCTGAGCTCCATAGGTAAGATTCTGTATCGGAAAAGTAATAGCCTTTGCCAAAAAAAATGATAAAATTATCGCTATAAGTAAGCCCATAAATAATGACTGAAGAATAATCGTAAACAACATCTGGCTGAGCTGATGAACTTCTTCAAGTGTATCTTTTATATAAATTAAGCATTCTGAACCGCTTCCCTCATTACTTATATACACCGCGTAATCTGAAAATTCCGCTCCTATGACCTGAACAGTTCCTCTTTTTTGATTCATTGCAGCTATCATGTTTGGCGTAGCTATTAAATTTTTTCCAAGTTCGGTGTCAGAACCGGCAAGCATTTCGCCATTCATATCAAGAATATAGAAATTTCTGTACTGGTCTATTCCAAGCATACCACTGTATGAATCCAAAATTTTCTTCTGTTCAGTGGGAAAGTCATCAGTCGACAACGCCATTTTTAATTCTAAAAAAAGTGTTGAATCTTCAGCAAGGCTTGAATCCATCTGATTTTGAAATTCATCGTTATAAAAATCAAAAACGCTAAAAATCATTACCGTACCGACAACACACATAACGGTAATAATAAATATAACTAAAATAAGGACTATTTTGAAATAAAGACTTTTAAACATCTGTTACCTACATTTTGCAGAAATAATATCCTACATTTCTTTTTGAGAGAATATATTTAAATTTCGTAGCTCCTTCGTCCTCAATTTTGCTTCTTAAACGGCTTATTGCCACATCAACTGTTCTTATATCTCCGTAAAATCCGTCATATCCCCATACCGCTTCAAGCAAATCCTCGCGTGAATATGCTTTACCCGCATTTTTAGCTAAAAATACAAGCAGGTCATAATCTTTTTTGGACAGTTCAAGCTCTGCTCCATTTTTTTTCACGCTGTAACTATTTTCATCAATTTCAAGCTCACCCAGTTTTAATATTTCTGGTTCAGATTTTTTACCTCGTATCGTTTCACCCGTACTGCGTCGTATATTTGCATTTATTCTTGAGAGCAGTTCTTTTATTGAAAAAGGCTTTGTAACGTAATCATCGCCCCCTGTTTCAAGTCCGAATATCTTGTCTTTCTCATCTTCTCTTGCGGTAACAAAAATAATCGGAACAGAAGACTTTATTCTTAATCTCTCACACACTTCAAATCCGTCCATTTTAGGAAGCATTATATCAAGCAATATCAAATCATAATCATTCTGCAATGCTTTCATAAGCCCAGTTTCGCCATCTCCCGCAATCTCGGCATCATATCCCGCTTTACGCAGATTATACGCTAAAACTTCTGATATATTTTTTTCATCTTCCACTATTAATATTTTCTTTTTATCCATAAACTTGCAAAAAACTCCTTAATGATTATTTGCCCACGTCAGTTTCCGATATCTGCATAATTGTATAATTTTCATTTGAAGATATAAACTTCAAAAGCAGCGGCAGTACGATTACCGTGGTTTCGTCAGACGGCATCGCTATAAGGGAAACCGATGAACTCATTATATGCTCTTTCAAATAATTTACTACATAATTTATTGAATAATAACCACTATCATTTGAAAATACATCGGGTATACAGATATGATATCCTGCTTTTGTCAAATTATCTGTTATTTCTTCTGATAAATCTTCGCTATCATCTGACATCGGCATAACAAGACGTGTTTTAAATTTAAAAAATTCCGATATTTTCTCATTTATTTCAGATATCTCCTCCATATTTGAAATATCTGAATAAATTCCTAGTGTATGTCCTGACGCTAATAAATTAGAAACCGCATCAAAATATTTTTCAGTTTCACCTTTTTGAGCAAAAAATACTGATTTTATCTCTTGCTCATTCAATATAGATATTATTTTTTCTGTGCTCTGATTTATTCCCCCGAACATCAGATAAATCACTCTTTTCTCGGTGTCATTTGAAGATGTATCCGGAGGTACAGTACTTTCAGAATCAATTGGCGGAGCGGTAGTTTCTAGGGCAGACGGATTATAAACTTGTAAAACTTCCTCAAAAGAAAGCGTTTGAGAACCATCACAAATACGCATAGAATATTCACTAGTTGACGGAGATATCCAAAGCTCTGTACTAAGCCCCATAATTTCACATACAAATTTTACCGGAACATAACATTCTCCATGATAAAAATTATATGTTTTTAAATACATTTCTTTATTTTCATGAGTTATCGCCATTGATTCTTTTGTGTTAAACGATATATAGCTTCCCGTTTCCGAATTATTTACTAAAACAGTGCTGTTAACTCTATCAACGGTTACTGAAATATTATTAAATGTATCAAATATAGATACGGGTACAAAAAATTCCTCATATATTTTTTCAAGTCTTAAACTATTATCCTTATACCAGACATCATCATTTACATATAAAGATGGTTTTGCTATCAATGCTCCCGCAATAGATATTGATAACATTACAGTGAAAATTACGCATACTAATATAACGAACAAAATAACAGCAATTTTCTTACTCTTTTTCAACATATCCTCCGCATATTTTACATTATTCTTTTGACATATAGTAGGAAACTGCAAGGTCAACTACCATTCCATAGCTTTTTGTACCTTCAGTTCCCTGTATTATGAGATACGTATTATTAACCACACCTGTTATTTCAGAGGCTTTGCTTTCACGGTATTTATCAAAAAATTCGCTGTATGCCGCCATTTCATATCTTACACGCATATCAAGCTGAGATACTGTTGAATAGTAATATTCAGGAGATGCTTTATACAAAGCTGATGATACATACTCATACATGCTCAAAAGCGCACTGTACCTTATATATGGGTCATCAGATGCCATACACACAATAAACGCAACAAAATTAGCCTCATTTTCACGCGCTATTCCCCGTTGATGCGCAAGCTCATGAGCCGCCGTATAAGGAATAATATACTCAGGATAATTTATATTTACATTTGCTTCTCCGGTAAAGAATGAATAAACACCTGATATATGGGTATATGTCATCGGTTCGCTCAACACAATTGTTTTAAAATTACTGCGGAGCGGCTGAATAAAATCGTATTCAGCGGAAATTACCTCATACGCATCATTCAATTTCTCATTTAATTCTTTATATGAATATGGCATTATAGATGAAGACGCAAATTTAAACTCTATATCGTCAAGAACTTCTTCCATGTCCAATAATATTTGTTCCGCAGTATATGCAAGCTCCTCCGCAGATACATCTTTTCTTTCAAGATTTAACTTCTTATCAAGCTCCGAACTGCTGTATCCTCCAACAAAAGTCCATACAAACATTATATAAAACAGCACAATTATAGATAGCATACCGATTATATAACGTATAGTATGACGCCAGTTTTTAGATGCGACTTTAATACACACCCTGAATAATATTAATACCATAATCGGGAGTGCCATTACAAAAGTTTCCGCAAGCGAAAATGGGAGCGGATTTGTTATTGAAGCAAATAATCCTCTTATTGCTCCGCTGATATATCTGTTAAAAAAATCCGAAAACGTCTCTGAAGAAGTTAGAACTATATGCATTATTGCTGTAAGCAGCGCAAACAAAAAAATTATCAATGACGGAATAGGAGCATATCTTGCAAGTTTGCGTATTCTGCTCTGACAAAATCTATGAATGGTTTGATTATTCACTTTAATTCCTCATAAAATCAAGTTTTCTTTTGTTACATCATAAATCAAATTTTTTATATCCTCAGGCAATTCTGCTGTAAGTGACATTTTTCTATCTGTGTAAAACGGGTGTTCAAACTCAAGCTTATATGCATGGAGCGCCTGACGTTCTATTTTAGAAACATCTCCGCCGTAAAGGTCATCTCCGAAAATCGGATTTCCTAAAGATGAAAAATGCACTCTCAGTTGATGTGTGCGTCCTGTAACCGGCATAGCTTTCACTACGCTTAACCTATCCGATACATAAATACGCTCATATTTTGTTATTGCCAAGTCCGCATTATCGGGGTTATCCGTCTGTTCTCTAAGTATAACCGTATCGGCTTTTCGGCGTATATAATTTGATATAACTCCTGATTCGCTTTCAAAACGTCCGCTTAATACCGCAATATATGTTTTCTGAATTTTTCCCTCCATAATCATATTTGCGAGCTTCGACGCGGAAAGACGGCTGTTTGCAGTAAGTACAAGCCCGCTTGTATTGCGGTCAAGCCGATTTACAGGACGAAAAACATATGGAATTCCCTGTGACTGATACCGATAAGCAAGCGCATTCGCAAGCGTATCTTCATAATGACCGAATGACGGGTGCGTCGGCATATACGGCGGCTTGTTTATTACCGTAAAATATTCGTCCTCATAAACGACATCTATCGGAATATTTTTAGGCAGAAGCTTTTCGTTTACGTCTGATTCCGTATCTTCCGACATAATTTCAAGAATATCATTTATTTCAAGAATATAGCGTACTGTTTTATGATTGCCATTTACGGTTATTCCATTTTCCTGAAATTTCAATTTTGTTATCTGGCGGCGTGAAAATCCAAGAGTTCTGCGTAAAAACTCCAGAATACTTTTACCATTATTTTTTTCATCTATAACTATTTTCATTCTATTATTATATCATTTCATAATAATAATATCAAGGCAAAAACCACGATATTTGAAAGTTAATGAAGAATTCTATTATTTTTCAATTATGTATTGACAATGTATAATATTAACTGTATAATAAGTGTACTACTACAAATAGAACACATAGAACGGAGGAATATTATTGAGCGTCATAAATATCGATTATCGTGACAGGCGTCCCATCTATGAGCAAATAGTGGTTAATGTCAAGGAATTGATTATCAAAGGTATTTTAAAACCTGATGACTATCTGCCATCAGTAAGGGCGCTTTCGGGAGAATTGGGAATAAATCCTAATACAATTCAAAAAGCATATACGGAACTTGAACGGCAAAATATAATACGTACATTAGTTGGCAGAGGGAGTATCGTCTGCTCAGATGTAAATTCTCTTACCGATAATCAAAGAGAAGAACTTTACTCCAAAATCAATGAAAATGTGCAAAGAGCAAAAATCCTTGAGATATCACATGATGAATTAATAGCCATGGTAGAAAAATCGTGGAACGGAGAGAATACAAATGATTAAAATTGATAACGTATCTAAAAATTTTGGAGCTATTCGCTCTCTTGACCATGTAAGCGCAAATATCAAACAAGGGAG